>CAYOOS010000023.1:0-19525 GCA_964405585.1 uncultured Acidobacteriaceae bacterium
ATCTCCACCTCGACGGTCGCGTGGTCGACGCGTTTCGCGCCGCGCTGGCTGGCCGGGCTCGGCTATTTGCTGGCAGTCTTGCTCCTTGTCGGCAGTTCGTTCCTCAGCTGGAGTTTCGCGCTTTTTCCCGTGTGGGTGCTCCTGCTGAGCATCTATATCTTGCGCGGGAAGGCAGGTCGGAGCTCCGAGGCTTGAGGGCGAGGCGAGCCGCCTCAGCCCTCGACGAAATGTCTTCTTGCCCGCCAAGTCCCCGGCGGCGTCACCAGCTCGCGAGCCGATCGAGTTCTGGCACGGGCGATCGCCATCAGCGCGACATGTTTGACGAAATCGATGTCCAGGAAGTAGTGGGCCTCCTCCTCGGAGAAAGCGCGTTTGTAGGCTTCCAGCATGCCGATGACGTCAACGCCGTCTTCTTCTTCACCGACAAAGAGGCGGCGTTTGACGTTCTGAGCTTCGCCGCTGGGCTTGATGACGTAGCGATCGGGATTTTTCTTGACGAATTCGATGGCTGGATCGAAAGAATCGAATTGCTGATACGGGATGATGGTGACGCCGGCCTTCTTGAGTTCTTCCTGGCCGAAGTTGCGATCGTCTTCGAGGTTATCGCTGTAGGGTGTGCCGCCGATAACGGGCTTTCCTGCGGCACGCAAGGCCTGGGCGCGAGTGCCTTGACCAAGGGTGTCGTCGAAAACAACGATATCGGCCCAATTGGCGTCTTTTTCCCAGTCTTTGGATTTGGGGACGAGCCCATCGGCGATGTCACGTTCTTTTTCGGCTTCAATGAAATAGCGGACGTCGTGGCCTTCCTTGAGGACTTGCCAGGCAATGTCTCCGATCAATCCGGAGAGAGAAGCAAAAAGAAATTTTCGTTTGTCCATGAGCGGGGCCTGCCGCAGATGGAGGGGCAGGCTATGGAAGCATTGTAGTTACCTGGGGGCGGAGATTCTATTACAAAACGTTAAAAACTTGCTTCGGAGAGGGGGGAGGGGACAGGGTGGATTTCTGTTTTAAGTTATTAGTTTCAAGTTGTAAGTAAGGTAAGAATGTGGGTAGGACTGAGGCGCTTCGGGTCAGTGGGTGACGTGATGGGCGCGGTGCGATGGCTGGAGAAGAGATTCGGAAGTATAAGAGTGAAAGAGTATAAGAGTGTAAAAGTTCAAGAGACGACTTGGAGCGGTTGATGGGCGGTAGAGACGTTGAAGTGGGGGAAGGAAGAGAAGACTTACGCAGAGGTCACAGAGAGCGCAGAGGACGCAGAGGAAGAGAAGAGCAAGCCAAGACCCCCGGTAATAAATCGCTACCTCGGGGGCCGCGCGGTGGCGAGGTGTGCGGGGGGCGGCAGGAGCAAGAGGGTGGGATAACCTTGAGGGCGGGAGGGAGCATCGTATGGGTGAAGAGCTGGGGACTGTCCATTGGGGCAAAGTTCTTGAGCCACCTGTCCGGTCGTTCAGGGTATACTCAGAGGGTTCGAGTCCGAAGTTCGGGGACGTCCCGGCCGGGGGTGACACCAGGCAGGGCTCTGTGGGAAATCAAACTGGAGAGGTGAGGATTGAGGCGAATTCCGCTTCTTGTGATGTTATGCGCGGTGGCGCTGGTGAGCGCCAATGCGTCTTCCGCCCAGATTTTGCATAAGAAGAAAAAGGTCGATAAGTCCACCGAAAACAGCAACACCGTGGAGCCGGACAAGCAGCTCTACAACAAGGCGCTGGACGATATCAAGCACGGCAAGCAGGAAGTGGGCCGGCTGAGCCTGCAGACGCTGATTAATACTTACCCGGACAGCGAGTACCTGGCCAAAGCGAAGCTGGCGATTGCCGATTCCTATTATAAGGAAGGCGGATCGTCCAACGTGACGCAAGCGATCGCCGGGTACAAGGATTTCATCGTATTCTTCCCGTTCCTGCCGGAAGCGGCCTATGCGCAGATGCAGATCGCCATGGCGCACTACAACGAAATGCCCAAGCCCGACCGGGACAATAACCACGCGCGGGAAGCGGAAATGGAATTTCAGACGTTTCTGCAGAAGTACCCCAAGGACCCGCTGGCGCCGCAGGCGCAACAGCACCTGAGAGAAGTGCAAGAGGTGATTGCGGAGGGGCAGTTCCGGATTGCCTACTACTATTACGTCAAGGGTGATCGCCGCGCTTCGGCGGGACGGCTGTTGCCGCTGACGCAGCGGTATCCGCTGTACAGCAAGTCGGACACCGCGCTGTGGATGTTGGGAGACGTGTTTGAAAGAAGCGAACGTAAAGACATCGCGGGGTTGTATTACGCGCAGATTCTGAAGAACTATCCGCTCTCGAAACACGCGGATGATGCGCGCGGCAAGCTCAAGGCGTTTGGCATGCCGATTCCTCAGGCGGATCCCAAGGCTTTGGCGTGGATGCAGGCGGAACAGAATGTGCCACGACCGAAGGAAAGCTTGATGCACAGGGGCAAGGGGATGCTCCATAACGGACCGGACATTGATGCCACCTCACATTCTGGCGTGCCGCAGATGGAAGCAGAGACCGACTCATCGCCGTGGACGGATGTGCTGTCCGGCGGGAACCGCATGGGAGGAACAGGAGCGGGAAAGACCGGGCTGGTGTTGACGGTGAAGCCGGGTGAGGACGCGCCAGCGGGGGGAACTCCGGCCGGTGCGGCGGCGGAAGACGTGAATACGACAGACCCGCCAGCAACGACGACCCCCGATGCGACAGCGCCTGCTGCGGAGGCAGGGACGGGCACGAATGCACCCGCAACGAATCCTGCAACGCCTGCAGCGGATGGGACGACTGCGAATCCGCCAGCGGCGAACACAGCCACAGGCGATGCCGCAAAGACGGATGGGACGGCTCCGGCCACGGACGCAGCGGCGACAGATGCTACGAAGACGGATGGAACGACTCCGGCAGCCGATACCACAAATCAAAAGGAATCGAGCAGCAAGAAGAAGGGGTTGCGGAAGCTGATACCGTGGTAGATGCGGCCGGCGACCGGTAAGGCTACAGCGAAAATCAGTGCAGGTGATTGAAGGGGTGCGAGATGGGTCGCACCCCTTGTCCATTAGGACAGGTTGCGGATTGGGAACGCGCCATGTCTACTTCCGACACACGCCCTTTCGGGATGATTGACGCCCTCTCGTCTGAATGCTCCAATACAGTTTGAATCTTGCTCCGCGGTTGGTGTGGGTAGTTGGGAGGACGTTCGGTGGCCAAGATCCTGGTTGCGGACGACAACAGTAACATCCAGAAGATGGTGGGACTAGCCCTGAAAGATCAGGGCATAGACGTCGTTGCCGTGGGCAATGGCGAAGCAGCCGTGCGCAAGATTTCCGATATTAAGCCGGACCTGGTGCTGGCGGATGTGTTCATGCCGGTGCGCAACGGCTATGAAGTCTGCAAATATGTGAAAGATGATGAGAATTTAAAGCATATACCGGTGATTTTGCTGGTGGGGGCGTTTGATCCACTGGATGAGCAGGAAGCGCAGAGAGTGGGCGCGGACGGCGTTTTGAAGAAGCCGTTTGTGCCGCCTGATCCGCTGATTTCGATGGTGAAGTCAGCATTGGCGCGCGCGGGAATTGCGGTTGGACCGCCGCCACCGGTGGAAAAGGTGCCGGAAGCACCGCGGAAGAGCACTCCGGAATGGCTGAAGCCCGCAGCGGCTGCGAAGTTGGCGGCACTATCCGAGGCGAAGAACGGGGAGCCAGAAGAGGAAACCGCGGACGTACCCGAAGAATTTCCGAGCATGCCGCAGCAATTGAAGATTGCCGCCGGGCAAGGACCCGTGGCATTTGGCGGGATGTTGGATACCCAGGAGGAAGACGAAGCGTCACTGCAAATCACGGCGCACTCTCCGCTGGAGGATGAACGGAATTGGGGCGGGCACGGCGAAGCGGAAGAAGAGGAACACGAGGAAGAAGAGAGTTCGCCAGACGCACAGTGGCGGCCCGGCGGACTGGATGAGGCGCTGGAGAAAGTGGCCGTACCGAGCATTGTGCCCAGCGTGAAGCCGGGGAGCGACACGCCCGATTGGCGCGACGCGGCGTTCCATGGAAATTCTCCATCAAAGAGTGTGCCGCCGCCACCGTGGCAAACGGGTGGAGCGAAGGCACCGGCGACAGAAGCGGCTTCGGTTGAAGGCGTTGCGGTTTCCACGTTGGATGCGAAGCCCGCGGAATCGCCAGTTCCCTTCTCCGGGGATGCCTGGGCTGCGGCGATGGCCGCCGGCGTGGAAGAGAAATTGAAGCGCGAGCACGAGGCAAAGCCTGAGCCGGAAGAGGCTGCGGTAGCTCACGCTGTGGACGCGGCTGCGCCGGAGGCCGTGAAGGAAGCGGCACCGGCGAATAGCTGGTCCTCAACAAGTTCAACGCCATGGGAGACGGAAGCGCGCAAGGCTTCGCAGTTGGCAGCGACCTGGGACGCGCCGGCAGCGGAAGCGCCAGTGGCCGAGGCAGCGGCTGCCCACGAGGAACCAGTTGCGGAAGCAGCGGCACCCGTGGTGGAGAGCGAGCCGGAAGCGGTTGAGGCCGTGTCTCATTACGCGGCGGAATCGATTCAAGAGCTAGCGGCGGTCGAGACACCGCACACACCGAAGTGGGCTGACACGTGGGAACAGGCGGCGAAAGCGGCTAACCTGGCGCCCGCGGTGCACA
Source organism: uncultured Acidobacteriaceae bacterium (assembly GCA_964405585.1). Taxonomy (GTDB): domain Bacteria; phylum Acidobacteriota; class Terriglobia; order Acidiferrales; family UBA7541; genus Acidiferrum. The sequence goes on from CAYOOS010000023.1 coordinate 4,640, forward strand.
AAGAAAATCCCAACGAGACTCAGGATGTGCCGGCATACAAGGCAAAAGAGCCGGAGACGCACACGCCTGCGGCGGTAGTAGAAACGCCGGTGGAAGAGGCGCACACGGAAGAGCATCACGTTGAAGAAGCGCCGGTGCACGTGGAAACACCCGTGGCTACGACGGAAGCGAAACAGCCGAACATGGATGAACTCGTGGCGCGGGTACTGGCGAAGATGAGCCCGGAGATGCTGCAGAAGGTGACGCACGAGATACTGAAGCCGGTGATCGAAGCGCTGGTGAAAGACGAGTTGAACAACCACAAGTCGTAGTTATATTCCCCAAAAAGAAAATGAGGAAGGTTCAGGCGCGGTTGAAGCTGCGCTCAAATGAGAATCGTGAATATTTGCGCGCGCGCGGACTCCCTTGGAGTGCCGCACCCTCCAGAAAACGGCGGACGCAAGTGGCGCGCCTACGGCGCTAGTGATCTTTACACATCCTGTACCCAACGCTTACGCGCTGGGCTAACGTCTGCCGCGCCTCCGGCGCTTGATTGGCTAGATGCCGGAGTTGAAGAGACTCTGTGCGGATTTCAAGAGCGGCCCTCAGCGGCTGAAGCCGCAATGCGGGAACGATGATTACGGCATGGCTGAAGCCATGCCCTGACGAAGCCCGCGCGAATCCACATGCACTCGGAAGACTTAGCGTCCCTGGGAAAAGCAAACTCAATTGAGGACACCGAGAGAAACTACCCCAAGACCCAGGCAAAAAAACGTTACCTGGGGCACCCACTGCACGCCAATCGGAATCGCCTGAATGGGTGGTCGAATTGACGGGGCGGAGGGCGTGCCCTTATATTCAAAGATTACTTTGCTGCGTGGAGGGCGCGCCTTGCGCCGCCGCGCGAGAAGATGAGGAGAACCCTGCGGAATGGCCCGGGAAATTGCGAAAGCTTACGAACCGAAACAGATTGAGCCGCGCTGGGCGGATTTCTGGGTGAAAGAGGCGTTGTTTAAAGCCGACGCGGATGCGCCGGGGCCGGTATTCTCGATTGTGATTCCGCCGCCGAATGTGACTGGATCGCTGCACATCGGGCACATGCTGGAGCACACCGAAATTGACATTCTGACACGCTGGCACCGTATGCGCGGGTACAACACGTTGTATTTGCCGGGTACGGACCACGCGGGAATTTCGACACAGCGGGCGGTGGTGCGGGAGTTGATGCACCAGGGGATTCATTATCGCGATTTGGGGCGAGAAGAGTTTCTGAAGCGCGTGTGGAAGTGGAAGGAAGAGAGCGGCGGGACGATCCAGCGGCAGATGAAGCAGATTGGGGAATCGTGCGACTGGTCGAGGGAGAAGTTCACGTTATCGCCGGAATTGTCGCGAGTGGTGCGGGAAGTGTTTGTGCGGCTGTATGAGGAGAAATTGATTTACCGGGACAAGCGGATGGTGAACTGGTGTCCAGGATGCCATACAGTGTTGAGCGACCTGGAAGTGATACACGAGGAGAAGCAGGGGCACCTTTGGTACATCAGATATCCGGTGGCGGAATCGCAGGAATTTTTGATTGTGGCGACGACACGACCGGAGACGATGCTGGGCGACACGGCGGTGGCGGTGCATCCGGAAGACGAACGCTACGCACACCTGATAGGGAAAAAGGTGCTGCTGCCGCTGATGAACCGCGAAATTCCGGTGATTGGCGACGAGATGGTGGACCGGGAGTTTGGCACGGGCGCGGTGAAGATCACGCCCGCGCACGACCCGAACGACTTCGAGGCGGGAAGACGCCACAACCTGGCACAGATTGACGTGATGACCGACGATGCGCATATGAACGAAAACGCGGGCGCGTATGCGGGTTTGGAGCGGTTCGCGGCTCGGAAGAAGATTGTAGAGGATTTGCAGGCGCAGAGATTGATCGAGAAGATTACCGAGCATGTGAACGCGATTGGGCATTGCGAACGCAGCCGGACGATTGTAGAGCCGAGGATCTCGACACAGTGGTTCTGCAGCATGAAGCCGCTGGCGGAGCCCGCGCTTGCCGTGGTGGAGCGCGGAGAGATTCAGATTATCCCGGACAACCGGCGCGAGGAATATTTCAACTGGATGCGAAACATCCGGGACTGGACGATTTCGCGGCAGTTGTGGTGGGGCCACCGGATTCCGGCGTGGTATTGCGGAGACTGTAAAGAAATCATTGTGTCGCGAGAGGATCCGACAAAGTGCACGAAGTGCGGGTCGACGAAGCTAGAGCAGGATCCGGATGTTCTGGACACATGGTTCAGCTCGGGCTTGTGGCCATTTTCGACGATGGGCTGGCCTGAAGATACGGCCGACTACAAGAAATATTATCCGACGACACTTTTGATCACCGGCTACGACATCCTGTTTTTCTGGGTGGCGCGGATGATCATGATGGGGCTGCACTTCACGGGAAAAGTGCCGTTCCGCACGGTGTACCTGCACTCGCTGGTGAGGACGGCGGGCGGGGAGAAGATGTCCAAGTCGAAGGGCACCGGTCTGGACCCCGTGGCGCTGAATGAGCAGTACGGGACGGACGCGATGCGATTCTGCCTTGCGTCCATGGCCGCGCCGGGGACGGATATTATTTTGTCCGACGATCGGATGCTGGGCGCGCGATCGTTCGCGAACAAGATTTGGAATGCGGCGCGGTTTTTGTTCGTGAATCTGGACAAATTTGAGCAGGGTGGAACTTCGCTGGAAGAATTGGCGGGGCCGGAAGTGCGCGCGCAGGCGCCGTATGCGTTTGGAGGGCAAGTGCCGCTGGTGGATCAGTGGCTGTTTGCGCGGCTGGCGACAACGGTGGAAACCGTGGACGCGGCGCTGGAGGAATACAGGTTTCACGAAGCGGCACAGAGCGTCTACCAATTTTTCTGGGGAGATTTCTGCGACTGGTACATCGAGTGGGTGAAGCCGGAATTGCAGCATGCGGACCGGGCGCGGGCTACGGTGGCTTGGAAGAATCTGTTCGCGGGATTTGATGCGGCGCTGCGTATGCTGCATCCGTTTATGCCGTTTTTGACCGAAGAGCTTTGGCATCAGTTGCCGCAGAAGGCGGAGGCGAAATCCATTGCGTTGGATACGTATCCGGAGGCGCGGGCGGCTTGGAAGAATGAGCAGGGATTGCGCGAATTTGGATTGGTGCAAGAGGTGATCCAGGGATTGCGGACGGTGCGGGCGGAGATGAAGCTGGATCCGAAGAAGAAAGTTGCGGCGGAGTTTTCGAGCGCGGATGCGGGCGTGCGGGGGATTGTGGAAGCGAATCGGGATGGGATTGTGCGGCTGGGACTGCTTAGCGAATTGCGGGTGACGGCGGAGAAGCTGAAGGAAGGCAGCGGAGGGATGCGTTCGAGCGCGCAATTTGATTTGCAGATTCCTTATCCGGCGGAGACTACGGATGCGGGGGCGGAACGGGCACGGCTGAAGAAGGAGATGGAAGGATTGCAGAAGGCGATTGCTTCGAAGGAGAAACAGTTGGGGAATACGACATTCCGCAGTCGCGCGCCGCAGAATATTATTCAGCAGATGGAAGAGGTGCTGGATGGACAGCGGGTGGAGTTGAAGAAGATTGAGGAGCGGTTGAAGCAGTTGGGGGGATGAGGGAGAGTTTGCAGTTTACAGTTTTCGGAGAAGAGAAAAGCTAAGAATGAAGATTACACAGAGAGCGCAGAGGACGCAGAGTTCGCAGAGTTAAGAGAAGAGTGACCCAAGACCCAGGTAAAAAATGCGTTACCTGGGGCACCCGCTCAACGGAAATATTGATGGTTTTGCCGAGATGGGGTGTTTGATGGATTGGGATGCGGAATACATTGCGGAGTTGATTGAGCGGGCTTTGGCGGAGGATGTTGGGGCTGGCGACGTTACGGTTGCCGCTACGATTCCGGCGCAGGCATCTGGCGAGGCGCGCATTTTGGCGAAGCAGGAGTTGGTTTGCGCGGGGTTGCCGCTGGTGGAAAGGATTTTTCAGCGGCTGGATGCAGAGATGGACGTGGATCTGTTCGCCAGCGAGGGGCAGTTTGTGAAGAGTGGCGATGTGCTGGCGCACCTTTCGGGCAAAGTGGCGGCCATTCTGACGGGTGAACGCACGGCGCTGAATTTTCTGGGGCGGTTGAGCGGGATCGCCACGCTGACCCGACGGTTCGTTGAGCAGCTTGCGGGGACGCGGGCCAGAATTCGCGACACAAGGAAAACTACACCTGGGCTGCGGTTGCTGGAAAAATATGCGGTGAGGATGGGCGGGGGGACAAATCACCGCATTGGTTTGTATGATGCGATCCTGCTGGATGAGAATCACATTGCACTGGCTGGTGGCGTGAAGGCGGCCCTTGACCAAGCACATGCCTTCGCTTCCGCAAGAATGAAGCCGCGGGCGATGACGGCTTATGAAGCGGTGGGGACGGAGCCTTCACCTGGGGAGGCCAATTCCCTTCCCATACAGATTGCGGTGCGCAATGAATCGGAGTTGCGCGAGGCGCTGGGGGCGGGAGCGGACTCCGTGTTGCTGGACAACTTGAGTCAGGAGGAAGCGCGGCGTTGCGTGGAGATTGTTAGAGGGCTGCGCGGCGATTGCGTCGTGGAGACTTTGGGCGGGATCACGCTGCAGAATGTTCGTTTGTATGCGGAAACCGGGGCGGATTATATTTCGCCGGGGGCGCTGACGCAGGCGGCTGCGGAGGCGGATGTAAGTTTGCTTGTGGACAGCCTCAAGGAAAAGTAAGCTAGGGCGCAGAACTAACGGACTGGGGCTTGATGCCACAACTCACGACTTTACCAGGGACAACTGACAAGCGAATTGCCGGGCTGCTGACGCTGCTTTCGGAAAACGCCACCATTGTGATCAGCGGGGCGCGGATTGCGAAAGAGATCGGCGTTTCGCGTTCGGCGGTATGGCACTGGGTGCAACGGTTGCGCGAACTGGGTGTGCGCGTGAAGGGGCAACAGGGGAACGGGTATTTCCTGGAGAAAGTACCAGATATTTTGTTGCCGGATTTGCTGCGGAAGCGGATGAAGGGGAGTCTGTTCGGCAAGCGGTTCTACCACTTTTTCAAGACCGATTCGACGAATCATGTGGCGATGGAGCTGGGCTACGCGGACGAGCCGGAAGGCGCGGTGGTGCTGGCGGAGGAGCAGACCGCGGGGCGCGGGCGCGTGGGGCGGAGCTGGCATTCGGAGCGCGGGACGGGAATTTACGCGACGCTGCTGTTGCGGCCCAAGCTTTCGCCGGTGCAGGCGCCGTTGCTGACGATGTTGGCGGGACTTTCGGCGCGCTCGGCGATTCAGGCGCAGACGGGACTGAGCCCAGAGTTGAAATGGCCGAACGATTTGTTGCTGGGCGGGGCAAAGTTGGGCGGCATTCTGACGGAGATGCACGCGGAGCCGAGCACGGTACGCTTCGTGGTGATCGGGCTGGGGATCAACGTGAATCAGGAAAAGTTTCCGGCGGAAATTGCGGGGCTGGCCACTTCGTTGCGCAAGGAATCCGGCGGGAAGAGTCATTCGCGGCTGGAATTGCTGGTGCGGTTGCTGACGCAATTCGAGAGCGATTACAATCGGTTGCAGCGCGAAGGGGCGGGCTTTGTTGTGGAACGGTTCCAGAAGGAATCGGATTTCGCGAACGGTAAGCGCGTGAAAGTGGAATCCGGAATCGAGACGTATTTCGGCAAGACGGATGGCTTGAGCCCGGAGGGATTGTTGATCGTGAAGAGGGACGACGGACGCGTGGTGACGGTGATTGCCGGGGACGTGAGCGAGGTTCGCTGAATGCTGCTGACGATTGACATTGGGAATACAAACACGGTGCTGGGAGTATTCCGCGGCGAAGAGCTGATCGCCAACTGGCGGTTGACGACGGCGCGGTCGCAGACTGTGGATGAATACGGCGTGTTGACGCGGAATCTGTTCAGCCTGGCGGGGCTCAACCAGGAAATGATTACCGGGGTGATGATCAGCTCCGTGGTGCCGCCGTTGAACTGGACGCTGGCGGAAATGTCGCGGGCGTACCTGGGCAAGAAGGCGTTGTTCGTGGAACCCGGCGTGAAGACGGGGATGGCGGTGCTGGTGGATAACCCGATGGAAGTCGGGGCGGACCGCATCGTGAATGGAGTGGCGGCGTTTCACCAGTTTGGCGGGCCGTGCATCGTGGTGGATTTTGGAACGGCCATTACGTTCGATGTGATTTCGGCGAAGTGCGAATACCTGGGCGGAGTGATTGCGCCGGGGATTGGAATCTCGTCGGAGGCGCTGTTTACGAGAGCGGCGCGGCTGCCGCGAGTGGAGATCAAGGACCCCGGGAAGGTGATCGGGACAAATACCGTGACGCATATGCAGGCGGGGCTGTACTACGGGTGGGTGGATCTGGTGGACGGGATGTTGACGCGGATGAAAGCGGAGTTGAAGGCGGAGGCGGTGGTTGTCGCTACGGGTGGGCAGGCACGGCTGATAGCGCGAGGATCGAAGCACATTCAGCATGTGGAAGAGTTTTTGACGCTGACGGGATTGCGGTTGATCTGGGAAAAGAATCAGCACGTCGAGGGGCCGGGGAAACATGGGGAGACACCCGCGAGCGAACCTCGAATTGTAACGAAGAAGGCGCAGCGGTAGGGGAAAGACCTCGCCAGGATGCTTTGCTCCGAGCTGCTGAAAGTGGCAGCTTCATATGGACAATTGGAACTACTTCAATTATTTCACCGAGATTGAGGAATATTTCTGGAAGAAGCGCGGAGCACACCTGCTGGTGTCGCCGCTGGATTGGGCGATCATGGAGACTTGGCAGAAGGCCGGGGTGCCGTTGGAAGCGGCGCTGAAAGGGATTGACCACGCGTTCGAGGCGTACCAGCGATCGCGGCGCGGCGCAGGAAAACCGCTGAAGAGCCTGGCGTATTGCACGGATGCGGTGCTGGATGCGGCGGAAGAGGCGCAGGAAGCGGCGGCCGGAGCGCAGCCCGTGAACGGTGCGATGGCTAGCGAACCGTTTGCGCGCGAGGAATTGAATAAGTACATGGAGCGAAATGCGAGGCTGCTGGACAAAGCGGCTGGGGAATGCACGAAGACGCAGCCGGAGGTCGCGAACGTGTTGCAGCGGGTGGCGGGTTCGCTGAGGGAATCGCTGACACTGCTGGAGGCACCGGGACATTTGGACCTGGAGGATTTGGAACGCCGAATGACCATTCTGGACGACAAGGTGCACGCGACGCTTTTAAGCAATGCGAGCGAAGAGTTGATGCTGAAGATCCGGCGCGAGGTGGATTCGCAATTGTCGGCCTACCGGAGGAAAATGAAGGCGGCGCAGTTGGCGCTGGTGGAAAAACAGTACCAGCAGAAACGGCTGCTGGATGAGTACCGGCTGCCGCGGCTGAGCTTGTATTATTTTGCGTGAGGGGATGGCACGGCGGGAGAGTTATCAGTTTTCAGTTTTCAGTTTTAAGTTTCGGAGAAGAGTGACCCAAGACCCACCCTCAGAAAACGGGGGTGGGGCACACGGCGGAGGAAGGCAAGAGTTTCCTCAGGGGCTAAAGCCCAGTTCGTGCACGGCTTAAATGTCGGAGCTAAAGCTCCGACCGCCGTTGCCACTAGTTATAGGATGGCTTTTAGGCGCGTCGTCTTCCTTTCCACTCAGGGGTTGCGGCGAGAATTGCGGACGAGTAAGGATGGCGGAAGAAAGATAGGACTGGACACTTATGGCTGATGAGTTACTATTATCGATTGAGAAGCTGTTGTACGGGGGTGACGGCCTGGCACACGCCGATGGCAACACGGTGTTCGTCCCCTATGTGCTCCCTGGGGAACACGTGCGCGCGGCCGTGCGCACAAAAAAGAAAAAACTGATCAAGGCGAAACTGCTGGAGGTTACCAAGGCCGCGCCAGCGCGAATCGCACCCACGTGCCCGCATTTTGGGGTTTGCGGGGGCTGCCACTTCCAGCATATCGAATTTGGCGAGCAGGGCCGTTTGAAAACGGAAATTCTGCGCGAAACGATTTCGCGGCTGGGTGGCGTGGCGTGGAACGGAGAAATCCGGGCGCATTCGGCGGAGGCTTACGGTTACCGCAATCGGGCGCAATGGGCTTATCGCGACGCGTTGCCGCGAGCGTTTGGGTATTTCCTGCCGGAGAGCGCACACATCGTGCCGATTGACCAGTGTCCGGTGCTGTCGCCCGGACTGACCAAAGTGTTTGGGCAACTGCAGGAGTTGGCACGGGCCAATTCCCTGCCCCCGGGAATCCTGGAAATTGAAGCGTTCATGGATTCGGAGGATGCGAAGCTGGCGCTGAATGTGGCGTTTGAACGCTTTTCCAAGCCCGCGAAGGATTTGATCAGTGATTTCAAGACGGCGCTGCCACAACTGGAAAGTTTGCTGTTGCTGGACCAGAGCAAGAACCGGTTTGAACTTTCAGGGCCGGGCTATTTGACGCATCAGGCTGGGGGATTTGCGTTTCGCGTGAGCCACCTGTCGTTTTTCCAGGTGAACCGTTTCCTGATTGAGGAGCTGTTGAAGAGCGTGGTGGAAGGAGCGAAGGGGGGCTATGCGCTGGATTTGTTCGCCGGTGTGGGATTTTTTACGTTGCCGCTGGCGAAAGCGTTTGGGCGCGTGGTGAGCGTGGACGCGAATCTTTCCGCGACGCGGGATTTGCGTGTGAACGCGGAATTGGCGGGAGTGCAAGTCGTCTCTCATAACGAGCATACGGAAGAGTTTTTGAAGAAGGAGCAGGAGCAGCCCGATTTGGTGGTGCTGGATCCGCCACGGTTTGGATTGGGCGCGGAAGTGGCGGCGCGGCTGGCGAATTTGGGTGCGCCGGAGATTGTGTATCTTTCCTGCGATCCTTCCACACTGGCGCGGGACCTGGCGGTGCTGACCGGTTCGGAGAGACGGCCTGCCACGGAAGTGGCTCCAGCGCATCGGTACGAGATCACGCAAGTTGAGTTGTTCGATCTGTTTCCGCAGACATTCCACATCGAAACGCTTGTGAAGTTGCGAAGGGTCACTTGAAGTTACCGGCCGTAACACTTGCCGCATGTTTTGCGGGCGGCATTTTGCTCGGCCTGCGGCCCGCCGTGGCGGTCCATGCAACCTTGAAACATTTTGTGGCGATCGTTCTGGTTTTTCTGCTGGTGTGCTTAGTTGCTGCAATTTTGTTCATCTGGCGCGAGAAACTTTGGGTTGCAGCGAGTTTTTCGCTTGCCGGGTGGATTTTGCTTGGCGTGTTTGCAGCCTGCCTCGCGGAACAGCCGCTGCCTGCCGAACATGTGGTTAGCCGAATGGCTGCGGGGCAAATCAGCAGCAAAGTTCCACTGCGCTATGTGGGGCGGCTGCGCAGTGAAGTGTCGCACTTGCCGTGGGGCTACGGATTGGAACTCGATTTGGGCCGAGTAGAAACGGCGGAGGGAGTGCTGCCGCTGGTTGGAGGGATGCGGATCGGATTCACGCCGAAGGAGGGAGAGGATGGGTTGCCGGAGCTGCACGCCGGGGACGAAGTGGCTGTGCTTACGGTGGCGCGCTTGCCGCTTGTATATAAGGATGCGGGAGCGTTTGACCGGCGCGAATTCCTGGCGCAACAGAACATCCATGTGCAGGCTACGCTGCGGGCGAGTTCGCTGCTGGAGAAACTTGGGACGCCGCCGCCTTCGATGGAGATACGCGTGGCGCGCTGGAGAGGAAAACTGCGGGACACGCTGGACGGGCTGTTTCCTGCTTCGCCGGAAGTGGCTGGGATTTTGCGCGCGATGTTGCTGGGAGACCGCGCGTTCATTGATCGAACGGAATCGGTGGACTTCCAGAAGACCGGCGTGTTTCACGTGCTGGTGGTGGCGGGGCTGCACGTTGGGGCGCTGGCGTTTTTCTTGTTCTGGCTGACGCGGCGGCTGCGGGTGCCGAATAGTTTGGCGACGCTGCTCATTCTTGTGGGGCTCTTTGCTTACATTCTGGTGGTGGAACAGCGGTCGCCGGTTTTGCGCGCGGGATTGATGACGGCGATCGTTGTGTTGGGGATGTTGTTTTACCGAAGATTGGAGCTGCTGAATTCGGCGGCAGTGGCAGCGCTGATTCTGCTGGTGGCACGACCCAAAGCCGTGGTGGATACGAGCTTTCAGCTTTCCTTTTTGGCGATCGGGTGCATCGCGGGAATTGCCCTGCCCTGGATGGACCGGCACATTCAGCCCGTTGTTAGCGCGATGCGAAGTTGGCGCGACGTAACCCGCGATGCGGCGTACGCGCCGCGGCAAGTGCAATTCCGTCTGGATCTGCGCGATGCCGCGCGTCATTTGACGGCGCGGCTTTCGACGCGAGCGGCTTTCTGGACGCAGAACGCGGGCGTGACTGGATTGCGGTGGAGCTGCCGCCTTTGCGAACTGTTTGCGGTTTCGCTGGTGCTGCAATTCGGCATGCTGCCGCTGATGGCGAGGGATTTCCATCGCATTGCGCTGCTGGGACCGTTTGCGAATTTACTGGCGGTGCCGTTGACGGGAGTGATCGTTCCACTGGGCTTCTGCAGCCTGGGGATCGCGTTGTTGTGGCGCGGGTTGGGGCGCATCGTGGCTTGGCCGTTGGCTTGGCTGGTGCAATTGCAGGGCGGGATTGTGCATCTTTTTGCGCGGATGCCGAGCGGGAGCTACCGGATCCCGGGGCCACCCGCTTGGGTCATGCTTTTGTTTTTTGCGGCGATCGTTGCACTGGCAGCGGGAATGCGTTTTGCGATGGGCAGGCGACTGCGAATTGCGGCGACGGCGACGGTGCTGTTCGCGGCGGTGATGATCGCCACGTATCCATTCCGGCCGTCTGTTGTGGCGCGGTCGCTGGAGATGACGGTGCTGGATGTGGGGCAGGGTGATTCGATACTGGTCATTTCTCCCAAAGGAAGTGCGCTACTGATTGACGGTGGAGGGACATTTCAGGGATTTCAGGGCCGCGAAGAACATCTGGGGCCGGACCCTGGGGAAGACGCGGTGTCACCGTACTTGTGGTCGCGGGGGATTCAGAGGCTGGATGCGGTGGCGCTGACGCATGCGCATCAGGACCACATCGGAGGGCTTACTGCAATTCTGCAGAATTTCCGCGTGGGCGAGTTGTGGTTGGGACGGGAAACGGCGGCGCCGGCCTTTGCGCGATTGAAGGAAGAAGCGGCGCGGGAGCATGTGCCCGTCCATTACGAGCTGCGCGGCCAGCATTTTCTGTGGGACGGGGTGCAGGTGGATTTTTTGTGGCCGGAAATTCCGCCGGAGGAAATTGCGCCGCTGGCGAAAAACAACGATTCGCTAGTGATGCGATTACGTTACCTGAAAAAAACGTATCTGTTGCCGGGCGATGCGGAGAAGCAAGTGGAGGCCACTATGCTTGCGGAGAATGATGCGGCGGAGCTGCACGCGGACGTGCTGAAGGTGGGACATCACGGGAGCAAGAACTCGACGACGCCGGATTTCCTTGCCGCGGTTGCGCCGAGAGTCAGCGTGATTTCGGCGGGGGAAGAGAATCCTTACGGGCACCCGAACCCGGAGCTACTAGAGCGGCTGGAGGGGAGCGGAACGCGGATGCTTCGCACAGACCTTGATGGAGCGGTGCGCGTGCTGACGGATGGGCACGACTTGCAGGTGAGTTGCTTTGTGGCTTGCATGGAGAGCGGAAACGAATCAGTGCATGCGCAAGCGCCAGATCACGGCCAACAGAATCAGGAAAAATAGAAAACCTGCCGCCGCTTCGTATTCGTGATTGTGTTTGTACTGCGCCCAGGAGAAGGAGGCGGTGGGCGCGCCCGGCTGGCGATTTGGCGTGAGACGCGGGAAGAAGAGAGGAACGGTGGAGGCGAAGGTGTCGAAGGCCGCTCCGTGCTTTCCGCGAAGCTCCACCTCTTCGCGGCGCATTACGAAGGAATAGACGAGCGCGAAATAGACTAGGACCAACGCGGCCGCAAGAACGGAGTGGATCGCCACGGCGGCCCCAATTGCCAGGATGCTGCTGCCGAAATAGAGCGGGTTGCGCGTGTAGGCGTATGGGCCGGTGGTGGTGAGCACTTCCTGTTTATGCAAATAGCCGGCGGAGGAGGCGCGGATAGCGAGGCCGAGTAAGCCGATTGCTGCGCCGAGAAGAATGGAACGCGGGGTAGGCCGAGCGAGATAGAGTGCCACGGCCGCCAGGGGATAGCCGATGCGCACGCGCCAACGGGAGAAGAAATCGATGGCGGTCATGCGGAATTTCCCAGGGACCGGCGAACGGCATTGAAAACTTCATCGACGGAAAGGGCCAGCAAGGATGGGTCGGGCACGTCGCCACGACCGTAGGTGGTGTGCGCGCCGGGACTGCGCAGGACGATGTCTTGTGGCGGGTATGGGCCATTGCGCGCGGGATCGGTGGGGCCGAAGAGAGCAACTGCGGGCGCACCAAGAGCGATGCCGAGATGCAGCGGGCCGGTATCGCCGCCGACGATGCACTGCGCGCCGCGCAATAAAGCCATCAGAGGTCCCATGCCTCCATCATAGGCGATGGGGCGCGCATCGCCGCTTGCGGATTGCACCGCGGCCACGAGCGGCTCTTCACCGGGACCGTAATTAATGACGCAGGAGAGGTTCAGGTCCGCGCGAATTTTTTGGCAGAGCGCGCCGAAGCGGTCCGTGGGCCAGCATTTGGCGCGCCAACCGCCACCGGGACTAAGAACGACGTAACGCGAGACGCCTTGCTCTGCGAGTTGCTTGCGGACGAGTTCGCGGTCAGCTTGCGCCACTTGCAGCGTGACTTCGGCTACAGGCATGGTTGCGCACGTGCGTAAAGTCAGTTCGCCATTCTGATCGGCGATGTGGGTTGTGCGGCAGGCGACGCGATCGGTATAGAGAATGGGGACACCGAATTCGCGAATAGTGGCGGAGGAAAATCCGATGCGTTTGGAGACACGACCGAAGAAAGGCAACATGGCGGATTTCCATAGACCCTGATAATCGATTGCGGCGGTCCATTTGGCGTTGTGGATTTTGCGGAGGGCGTGGCGCACGTTGGCGAGATCGCGCGAATCCACGGGCCAGATTTCCGTGGCCAGGCAACTGCTGGCGACGAGTTCCACCCAGCGGGGATGCGTCAGCCAGATGATTTCGGCGGAGGGAAAGGATGCGCGCAGCCCGGCAACCGCGGGAAATGTGTGCACGATGTCGCCGAGCGAACCGAGGCGAACAACGAGGAAGCGCGGCTCAGGCATGCGGGGCCTTGCGAATGGAATCGAGCAGTGCGCGCGTGGAGTGCTCCTTGGGGTCGCCGACGATGGCGACACGAATTCCCAAGCGGTCGGCGACGGCACGCTCTGGAACGGTTTCCGCGGTGTAATCCGTGCCCTTGGCGTGAACGTCGGGACGCAACTCCTCGAGCAACTTCTCGACGTTGGGCTCGTCGAAGAGAACAACAAAATCTACGTCGCGCACGGCGGAGACGAGTTCCGCGCGGGCGTTTTCGTTCAAGATGGGGCGGCCGGGGCCTTTCAGGCGGAAAACACTGGAATCGGAATTCACGGCGACGACGAGCACGTCACCTTGTTGCCTGGCGCCGGAAAGATAACGCACGTGGCCGAGGTGCAGCGTATCGAAGCAACCGTTGGCAAAGACGATGCGCTTGCCATGGCGCTTGGCACCTTCGAGGAGGAGACGCAGGGCTTCGCGAGACTTAATTTTCGATTCGGCTTTACGCATACGACCCGAGTGCTTCCGATGGTGCGGCGGTGAAACCCCGTTTCGCAAATTCGAGTGGCATCAGGACGCCGAGCCTTTGACGGCGGATTGGCGAATGGCTTCGAGAAGCTCTTCGCGGGAAACCGTGGCCGTGCCGCGTTTCATGACTACCAGGCTGCCGGCAATGTTGGCGATGTGCGCCGCTTCGAGCGGAGAAGCGCCGCTGGCCAACCCCAAAGTGTACACCGCAAGGACGGTATCGCCCGCGCCGGTGACGTCGACGGCCTGATCGCTGCCGTGCGCGGAAATGTGCAGGGGCTTTTGGTCCGGTTGGAAGAGGGCCATGCCATCGCGGCCGCGCGTGACCAGAAGGGATTTGAGTTTCAACTCTTCGCGGGTGGATTCGCCGCAGCGCTCGAGTTCTTTGAGGTTGCTGCCGATGGCGGTGTGATGCAGGGATTCCATTTCGGCTTCGTTGGGAGTTGCCGAGGTGATGCCCGCTTGTTTGTAGCTGTTCAGTTGATAGCGGGAATCGAGCGTGACGGGGATGTCGCGCTTTGCGCGGCTGGTCGCCGCACGGACGTTTTCGGGAGTGGCCACACCAAAACCGTAATCGGAAACGGCGAAGGCATCGGCGGCGCGCATTTTTTTCGCGAGCAATTGCGCTAGTCGCTTGCGGGTCGCTTCGCCGAGGGATTCGCTTGGCTCATAATCCACGCGAAGAACCTGCTGGCCAACAGTGTGCGCCCAACCCGCGAGGAAGCGGGTTTTGGTGGGCGTGGTCCAACCCTTGACGCGGAGAATTCCGGAGAGATCCACCTTTTTTTCGCGGAAGACGGCCAAGAGACGATCTCCGGCAGCATCATCGCCGATGGCCGTGACAGGCGAGACTTTTGCGCCGAGTGCCGCAAAGTTGTTCGCGGCGTTGGCGCCGCCGCCAGGCACGATTTGTGTTTCGCGATGCCTCAGAATCAGCACGGGAGCTTCGCGGGAGACGCGGGTGATATCGCCAAACTGAAATGCGTCGGCGACAAAATCGCCAAAAACGAGGACATGCTTTCCGGCGAAGTGCTCGACGATGTCCGCGAGGGCCATGAGGTCCACGGAAGAGGATGTATTTTTGTTTTTCGCTGTGCGACTCATTGTTTTTGCCCCAGAATCCAATCCGCGGCTGCGGGTAGATCTTCCACGACACATTCGGGCTGCCTTGGCCATTCCTCGTGATGCCAGGTCCAATCGCCGAG
>CAYOOS010000024.1:0-16656 GCA_964405585.1 uncultured Acidobacteriaceae bacterium
TCTCACGAGATTGTGCTGCGACCCGGCGAGCAGTACACCATTCCTCCGGATACGTTGCATTGGTTTCAGTCTGGTCCGGATGGTGCTCTGGTTTCCGAGTTTTCCAGCACCAGCTATGATGAATTCGACGTATTCACCAATCCGGACATACGCCGCCAGCCGGTCGTTGAGGACTGAACGTCAATGGGCATAGAGCTGCTTCTTACCAAGCTCGAGGAAATTCGCACCAATCCTTCCGTCCGGACTTTCCTTCTGGCCGACGCCCGGGATGCAGACATGGCCTGGGGCGTACCGAGTTTTGGCCCCGCTCGCTCGGGGAAGGGCTTTCGTTCAGCGCCCGCTTTCCTGGAGGAGATTCGCGCTGTGGTTCGCCAGGGATTTGTGGATGTGATGCTGGCATCGGTATCCACGATGGAAACGCTGGCGCGCAAAGAGAGGCTATTCGACGGCTCGAGAGTCACTCCGGCGGTTCGCATGAACGACGCCACGGACATCTGGTGCCTGCGGGGAGCCCTCTATAACCAACGGCCATCGGTGCCGTTCGCGACAGCCTACATTCAGGAAGCGCAATACGGCAGCCTCACCGCAGTTCGCGCGGGCGCGCCGGTGGTTAATCTAGGTTTGTACTCCATGACGTTCAACAACGATCTGGAAGCGGACCTGGGCACGTTGAAAGCCTTTCGCGAATTCCGCGCCGATGCCGAAAAATGCGGCTTCCACTATTTTCTGGAAGTGTTTGCTCCAAACTCCCCAAATGGAGGCCTATCTCCCGAGCGTGTTCCGGCCTTCGTCAACGATAGTATTGTGCGGGCCCTGGCGGGCGTGCCGTCCAGCGGCAGGCCGCTGTTTCTGAAAATTCCGTATTTCGGCCCTGGGCCACTGGAAGAACTGGTGGCGTACGATCCTTCCATCGTCGTCGGCATTTTGGGCGGCAGCAGTGGAACCGCCTACGACGCGTTCCAACTGCTGGCCGATGCCCGGAAACATGGTGCCAGGGTCGCTTTGTTCGGGAGAAGGATCAAGGATTCGGAGCATCCGCTGGCGTTCATCCGAATGCTGCGCCTGATCGCGGATGGCGAGATCCATCCGAAAGAAGCCGTTCGGGCGTATCACGGCGAACTCGAACGGGAAGGCATCAGGCCCAAGCGCCAACTCGAGGAAGATCTGTTGCCGACCGGTGCCCTTGCCGGCTAAGCCGCTGCTTCGGTGGTCCTCTATGATTCGTTCGCGGAGCCAGACCATTGCCCGACCGCTCGATTGAACTCGACGCGCCAGCCACTGAATTCTTGCGGATGTTGCGTTCCGATGGTCTGATTCGAGATCCCGCGGCGACGATCACTCCTCTCGCCGGCGGAGTATCCAGTGCGATCTATCTGGTACGCGCGGATAATCGGCAGTTTGTCGTCAAGCGTGCCCTTCCCAAACTGAAGGTGAAGCAGGAGTGGCTTGCCGACACCAGCCGCAACGGCAATGAGGCGGCTTATATCAGCTATGTGGCGCGATTCCTGCCTCACGACGTGCCCCGCTTGGAATATGTCAGCGGTGACCACGGATACTTCTGCATGGAGTACCTCGGCGAATCCTGGCAAAACTGGAAAGAGATGATGTTGGGTGGCCGATGCGATCCGGGAATTGCCTCGGAGGCTGCGAAACTGCTCGGAACAATTCACGCTCGTTCCACGCAGGACCCGGAAGCTCGCGAACGCTTCCAAACTCTTGCCAACTTCGAGCAACTCCGGATCGAACCCTACCTTCTGGCCACGGCGCGGCGTCATCCTCGGCTGAGGGATATTCTGGAAGCCGAAGCATCACGTTTGCGATCAGAACGTGCTGTACTCACTCATGGCGACTTCAGCCCAAAAAACATTCTTGTCAGCCCCGAGCGGCTGATGGTGGTGGATTGCGAATGCGCGTGGTATGGCGACGCCGCCTTCGATGTCGCATTTCTCTTGAGCCATCTTCTTCTCAAGTCGGTTGCGCGTCCCGCCATCGGCACGTGGCAAAAAATGGTTGAAGTCGCCTGGTCCTCCTACCTCGCCTCACGTTTTGCCGATGAAAAACAAAGAGACGATGGGCGAAACGTGCTCGATGTACAGGTCTCGTGGCTCCTGCTGATGTTGCTGTTGGCCAGGGTCGACGGGAAATCGCCTGTAGAATACTTGCAGGAAAATCAACAAGAACAAGTTCGAGCTCTTGCGATCACTGGTTTGCTGCGTGGGCCCGCCAGTTTGTCCACAGTGATTGCGGAATGGTTCACATGAAGATTCAATCCGTTTCGGCGCACCAGGTCTTCGATTCTCGAGGGAATCCCACCGTCGAAGCGGAAGTCACGCTCGCTGACGGCAGCCAGGGCAGAGGCATCGTCCCATCAGGCGCTTCCAAGGGTAAGCATGAGGCTCTGGAACTGCTGGACGGTAATTCGTCCCGTTTCCGGGGGAAGTCCGTCTTCACGGCCATCCAGAATATCGAACGCATCATCGGACCCGAACTGCTACGAAAGGGCGATTTGGACCAGCGAGGCGTTGACACGTGCGTGATGGCATTGGACGGCACTCTGCAAAAGTCGCGCCTCGGCGCCAACGCGATGTTGGCTGTTTCCATGGCCTTCGCCTATGCAGCGGCCTCATCCAATCACCAGCCGCTGCATGCGTATTTGGGAGGAGGCACCCTCCTTCCATTTCCGGAAATTCAAATCATCGGCGGAGGTGCGCACGCGAACTGGCGAATCGACGTTCAAGATTTTCTAATCATGCCAACCGGCGCGCAATCCTTTGCGGAAGCTCTGGAGATCACGCACAACGTCTATCATGCCACCGCCGACGTGCTCCGCGAACGAGGCAAGTTGTGCGGCGTTGCGGATGAAGGCGGCTTCTGGCCAGAAATCGATTCTCATGAGCAGGCATTTGAGCTGCTCTTGAACGCCATTCAACGCGCCGGCTATCGCGCTGGCGACGACGTGGCCCTCTCACTGGACATCGCCGCCAGCGATCTGTATGACGAGCAGACCCACCAGTACACGTTTCGCAGCGAAAAGCGGACCTTCGATTCCGGGGCTTTCGCGAATCTCCTCGCCGGCTGGTGCCGCGCTTATCCTATCGCATCCATTGAAGATCCCATGGCGGAGAATGATTGGGCGGGCTGGCAGCATTTCCGGTCCGCGACTCCGGCTTCTCTGCAGATTATCGGCGACGATCTCTTCGTCACGAATACGGAGCGTATCCAGGCGGGCATCGAACGTCGCATTGCAAACGCCGTCTTGATCAAACCGAACCAGATTGGCACAGTCACCGAAACGCTCGATGCAATCCGCTTAACCCAGTCCGCTGGTTGGAAGGCCGTGGTCTCGGCGCGTTCCGGTGAAACCGAAGACACGTTCATCGCGCATCTGGCCGTTGGGACGGAAGCAGGGCAGTTAAAAGTGGGCTCCTTTTCGAGGAGCGAGCGGATGGCGAAGTGGAACGAAGTCTTGCGAATTGGCCGCAGTCTGGGAGCAAAGGCGACGTTTGCCGGAAGAAACGCCCTCCTGTAATGCAATCGGCCCAATGCAATCCAACAGCTCATGTGCGTTCGATGCTTATTTCCAGACAATCCGGGGAAACGCCCGCTCTACCTGACCTGCGCCTTCCTTGACGGCGATGATCTGGTCGCTCTTCAGGTTTGCCAGCTTCGTCACCACCCCGCTCGGCCACGTAATTTCGATGGCATTCACGTTCGTGCGCTGCCCCAAACCAAAATGCAGCCTGGGATCCTGCGCCGATTGGTAGCTCATGCCTCCTTTGCGCTGGTCATATAGCGTCAGGTCACCAGCCACCACCTTCACTCGCGCCCCCACGCCGTCACGATTGGAGCGCGTCCCAATCAGAAAAATCTCGAGCCAGTGATTGGCATTTCCGCCGTCGTTGCGCAATAACTGCGCGGGTTGCCCATTGTTATTCACCAGGATGTCCAGGTCGCCGTCATTGTCGAAATCACCGATGGCCGCGCCTCGGCTCACGCAGGGCTTCAGGAAGTCGTCACCGAGTTGAGTGCTGACGTCTTCAAACACCCCTTTCCCTGTGTTGCGAAACATCAATTTGGGTTCGGCGTAGCGCACACTCGATTGGTATCGCTCGATGTTATCCAGGACGTGCCCGTTGGCCATGAACAGGTCGCGCGCTCCGTCATTGTCGTAATCCATGAAGCGCGTGCCAAAGCCGCTCATGTGAAACGTGGCATAGGAGAGCTTTGAACGGAAAGTGGCATCGTCAAAGGAAGCATCACCGGCGTTCTGGTACACGCGCGTCAGTTGCTGATCCAGATGCGTGACCACCAGATCCATGTGGCCGGTTCCCGTCAGGTCCGCGGCGTCCGTTCCCATCCCTGCCTCGAATTGGCCGTCCATGCCGACGGCCACGCCCGACGCATAGCCTACTTCCTCAAAGGTCCCATCGTGGTTGTTTTGGAACAGGAAATTCGGCATGTGATCGTTGGCGATGAAGATGTCCTGCCAACCGTCATTGTCGTAATCAAAAGTCACCACGCCTAAGCCGTTTCCTTTCTTTAGTCCCAGCCTGGATTTCAAGCTCACGTCGGTGAACGTGCCGTCTCCATTGTTGCGATAGAGCGTGGGCGACTGCGCGTTATACACGTCTGGATGGCAATAGCTGCGCATTCCGGGCCCCTTATCGCCGCACCAGTAGTTGCGCTCCGGAGACCAATCCACGTAGTTGGCAATCACCAGGTCCAGCCTGCCGTCGTTGTCGTAATCGAACCAGGCCGCGCTGGAAGCCCATTGCCCTTTATTCTCCACGCCAGCTTTCGCGGTCACATCGGTAAACGTGCCATCGCCGTTGTTGCGGTACAAAATACTTCGTCCGTATCCCATGACGAAAAGATCCGGATAGCCATTGTTGTCGAAGTCCCCCACGGCCACGCCCATGCCCCAAAGTCCTTCCGCGGCAACCCCTGCCTTGGCGGCGACGTCGGTGAACGTGCCGTCTCCATTGTTGTGATAAAGGGCGCTACGCAAGGCATGTTTCGGTGTATAGACCTTCGTCGCCGCGCCGTTCACCAGGTAGATATCGAGCAAGCCATCCTGGTCGTAGTCAATCCATGCACAGCCCGAACCCATCGTCTCGATCAGGTATTTCTCCGGGGAAGAAGCGTTGTCATGCCGGAAGTCAATCTCCGCGGAGCTTGCCACGTCGCGAAACGTGATTCGATTGGCACTCGGCGGGAGCGCAAAACCGGGGTCCGCTGCCAGCAATGCTCCACCCAGGTATTTCAGCAGTTGCCGACGGGACACAAGAAGGGAGTTGGTCATCGGAAGAACCCGCTAACGGCTTCAAAACTAACCATATACGATGTACCCCGCGTTCACCAGATGCTTTCGGGAACGCTCTCAATTACCCAGCTGAATATTGTATATTCTTGTTTTGAAGCTGGCATAGGACTAGAATTCCATCGGTCTTAATCCCCCTTACCGTAGGGGAGATTATAGCGCAGTGTGAGTAATCGTTTACTCGGTTCGTGGGTTGTTTCTGTGTTCTGTGGACTCCATTAATGGCGGACCTGTTTTGTTTGTACTCACATTCAGAGAGGTTGCCCAAATGACTGACGGTTCCCCCCGGCTGCCCAGTATTGCTCAAAGGTCGCTCTTGATACTGAGTCTGCTCGCTGTGCTGGGGCCTGGCGCTCTGGCGCAAGAGCAGCAGCGCAAGAAAGAACCTCCAAAGCCCGGCCCGATGCTCGACCAGGGCATCGTCAGTCTGGATACTCCAGACTTTACACTCCAACTGGTGCGTTCTTCCCAAACGGTTGCGGCCCTCAAGCCGAAAATTGCCAGCGACTTTGATTTCACGCCCGGCGACCTGCTAATCGAACGCTCGAAGGACGGTTATTACCACCTCGGTGATCTGGATCTCCGCGTGCGTTCCGGTGATTCCGGCGAATGGAAGAACTACTCCACATCCACCACGCGCAAACCCGTGACTGCATTCCCAGCGTCAGGAGAAATCCTGGCGTCGGCTGATCTCTCCTCCACCTTGCCCGCGGATATTCCGCTGCAGATCTCGCGAAGTTGGGTTCTCGACGAGGGCAAGCTCGTTCTTCGTTTTACCTTGAAGAACAAAACCACTGGGCCCGTTCAGGTAGGCGCCTTGGGCATTTCCATGGTCTTCAATAATGTGCTCAACGATCGATCGCTCGAGGAAGCCCACGCGAAATGTTCTTTCTACGACCCCTATATCGGTGAGGACGCCGGCTACCTGCAAGTCACTCGCTTGAATGGCCACGCTCCCGCTCTTCTGGTGGTTCCCGACGGCAAGACTCCCTTCGAGGCTTACAGCCCCATTCTCAGCAAAGGACGGTCGCGCGAGGCCGCGCCGATCTTTACCGACCCGACTCCGCGGTGGGTTACCTTCGAGGGCTTCTATGATTGGATGGTTCACAGCAAGGCGTTTGCCGACAATGAATGGAAGAATGCTAAACAGTGGAATCCGCCGACCCTGCTCACACTCGCTCCCGGCGAGTCACAAACCTACGGCGTCAAATTTCTGGTCTCGGATTCCATTCGCGCTATTGAAAAAACGCTCCACGCAAATAACCGTCCCGTAGCGGTCGGTGTCCCCGGCTACGTGCTTCCCACGGACATCAATGCGCATCTTTTCCTGCAGTATTCCCACGCCGTCAAGTCGCTTGAAATCGAGCCGAAAGAGTCACTGACTCTCACAGAAGAAAAGAGCCCGTCCGCCGGATGGAAAAGCTATGAAGTAAAAGGCAAGACCTGGGGTCGCGCGCGATTAACCATCACTTTCGAAGACGGTTCGGTGCAAACCATCCAATATTTTGTTGTGAAGCCTGCGCAGGAAGCGGTCGCCGACATGGGGCACTTTCTGACGACCAACCAATGGTTCGTTGATCCCGCGGATCCGTTCCACCGCAGCCCCTCTGTCTTGACCTACGACCGCGAGCTAAACCAACCGGTCACGCAGGACAGCCGCGTATGGATTGCCGGCCTCAGCGATGAGGGGGGCGCGGGTTCCTGGCTTGCTGCGATCATGAAGCAATTGGGGCAGCCCAACAAAGAGGAACTCGACAAATACCAGCAATTCGTGGATGGCGTCCTTTGGGGTGGACTGCAATTCAAGGATGGCCTCAACCAGTTCGGTGTTCGCAAGAGTCTTTTTTTCTATCAGCCCGATCAGTTGCCCGCTAATTTCTATCGCAGCGATTTCGACTGGAAGAGCTGGACAAGCTGGAATAAAGAGGCTTCCGAACATGTCGATCGCTCCTACAACTATCCGCACGTCGCGGCCGCCTACTGGGTGCTTTACCGTCTGGCACGCAACAATCAGGGCCTCGTCACTGCTCATCCGTGGGCCTGGTATCTGACGCACGCGTATGAAACTTCCATGGCGATGACGAAATTTGCGCCGGATCTCTCTACTTTTGGCCAGATGGAAGGCACGGTGTTCGTCCGGATCCTCGACGACCTGAAGCGCGAAGGAATGAGCAGCCAGGCCGAAACGATGGAAGCCAAAATGAAGGAACGCGCGGCAGTCTGGAAGAGCCAAGCGTATCCCTTTGGCAGCGAGATGCCTTGGGATTCCACCGGTCAAGAAGAGGTCTATGCCTGGATGAAATATTTCGGCTACCAGGACAAGGCGGATGTCACGCTCAACGCTATTTTGGGTTACGACCCCGCGATTCCGCACTGGGGTTACAACGGAAGCGCGCGCCGCTACTGGGATTTCGTGTTCGCCGCCAAATACCGTCGGCTGGAACGCCAGCTCCACCACTACGGCTCCGGCCTCAACGCGATTCCTCTGCTCGCTGAGTATCGCGAGCATCCTGACGATTTCTATCTTTTGCGCGTTGGCTATGGCGGCATGATGGGCGTCCTTACGGACATCGATCAGGAAGGTTTTCTTGCGCCTGCGTTCCATTCCTTCCCAGACATGCTCAAATTCGATCCCCTCTCGGGAGACAATGGTCCAAACTTTTTCGGCCACGCTCTGAACACCGCCACCTACATCGTGCACCATCCGGAATTCGGCTGGGTGTCTTTCGGAGGAAACACGACGGTGAGCGGCGAAACGGTGAAGGTGACGCCGCTCGATTCGTTTCGCACTCGCGTTTACATCGCCTCGTCTGGACTGTGGCTGACGCTGGAAGCCGGGGAATTTGATGCCATCGAGGTGAACTCCAAAACTGGCGCGGTTCGCGTAGGCCTTGGCCCCGCAACTGAGTTCACGCCGACGGCGCGACTACGCGTGGAACAGCCCGCCAAGCTTCCTGGAGTTGGCGCGTTCCATCCTACGAAGCCGCTTACGCTTGAACGTGACGCTTATGTGGTCCCGCTCGAAAAGGCCACGACCTGGGTGGAGCTTACCGCCAAACCCTGAGATCAATTTCATCGCTAACGTTGGGGGAAAAATGAAAGAGCATCTCAACCGAAGAGAGGTTCTTGCAGGCATGGCCGCTGCCTGTGCGTTGAGGCTCCTGCCTAATTCACAAGCAGGCGCCTCACAAACATTCCGCGTGGCGGGCCGGGATGTCAAAATCCAAATTGCGCCAGTCAGCGAGCATGCGTTTCGGCTGACGGTGTTTACGGTTGAGGATCCTGCCAAGCCGGGACAGGTAAGCGCCGTGCCGGACGACGGCTCACTCGTGCAATCTTCCTGGGGCGCTCCGCTTGCGAGCCTGCGCGACGCCGCGCGTGTGGCATCCGTGAAAATTGGCAACTTTAGTGTGCAGGCCACCGCCGCTCCTGTGACCATCACGATCCAATCCGCTGATGGTCATACCCTCCAGCAGCTCAAGATGGATGAAGCCACCGGCGTGCTGTCCTTCGAAGTCGGGAATGCACCTTTGCTGGGTCTTGGGGAAGGCGGAGCGCAATTTGATCGCCGTGGAGCGATGGATCGCATGCGTAGCGGCCAGGGGGGCTACAAGCTGGAGACGCATGGCGGCCGCGTTCCCATTCCGTGGCTCCTCGGAACGTCGGGATGGGCAATGTTCGTTCATTATCCTTACGGAGCGTTTGATCTGACTGGACCGGAAGGCAAGTTTCTTCCCGCGAATCCGGATTCGGCGTTGCCCCTCGATCTTTTTCTCGTCTTTGCGAGCGAACCTGCAACCATCATGGCCGAATATGCGCGCCTCACCGGCCTTCCCGAAATGCCGCCACTCTGGAGCTTCGGCTATCAACAATCGCACCGCACGCTGGCAAGCCGCGATGAGATTCTCGCGGAGGCAAAAACATTTCGCGAAAAGAAATTGCCCTGCGACGCGTTGATCTATCTCGGAACGGGATTTTGTCCTTCCGGCTGGAATACGGCGAACGGCTCCTTCGATTGGAACTCTAGCGTCTTCCCTGATCCGAAACAGATGATTGACGAACTGCACCAGGAACATTTCCATGTAGTGCTTCACTCCGTGATCGAAACAAAAAAGCTTCAAGGATCCGCACGCGACAAATGCAAAAAAGAGTCCCCGGACATGGAGCAAGCAAGCTGCCTTTGGGATGCGCATCGCAAAGATTTCGCCATGGGCGTGGATGGATGGTGGCCGGACGAAGGCGATCCGCTCGACGCTGCATCGCGACTCGTCCGCAATCGCATGTACTGGGAAGGCGCCCAATTGGATCGCCCCAATGAACGGCCCTATGCGCTGCATCGCAACGGTTATGCAGGGATGCAGCGTTATGCTTCGTTTCTCTGGTCCGGCGATGTGTACTCGAGATGGGAGACCTTGCAGGTCCACGTCCCCATCGCCATCAACACCGCGCTTACCGGTATTCCGCTCTGGGGAACCGACATCGGCGGGTTTGTGCCCACAAAAGAATTTACTGCGGAACTGTATCTACGCTGGTTTCAGTTTGCCGCCTTCTGCCCGCTTTTTCGCGCCCACGGACGCACTTGGAAATTGCGGCTACCCTGGGGCTGGAACACGGGTGACCCGGGGCCCGTCGAAATCAGGAATTACGGCGGCGCGGCAATTCCCGATGCCAGCCAACTGCACAACCCGCAAGTGGAGCCAATTTGCCGGAAGTATCTGGAGCTTCGCTATCGCCTGCTGCCGTATCTCTATAGTGCGATGCACGAATGTGCGACCACCGGCATGCCGATCGTGCGCGCATTGTGGTTGCACTATCCCGACGACGCCAAGGCCGTTGCGTGTGGCGATGAATATTTGTGGGGACGCGACCTGTTGGTAGCGCCGGTGGTGGAGCAGGGAAGTACCTCACGCAAGGTCTACCTTCCCCGTGGCGATTGGTACGATTTCTGGACGAGCGAACGGGCGCATGGCGGAGCCGAAATTCAACGTGCGGTCGATCTGGAGACCATGCCGCTTTATGTCCGCGCGGGAGCCATCCTGCCGCTTGGTCCACTAAGACAATACGTCGGCGAAAAAGTCGACGAGCCTCTCTCCGTTTCTATTTATCCCGGCGCGGATTCTTCCTTCTTGCTTTACGAGGACGATGGCAAATCCTTTAACTATCGTCACGGTGATTGGATGGGGCTGCAAATGGAATGGCGGGACAGCCAACGCAAACTGAAACTATCTTTGGCCAGTGGTTCTCGCATGTTGACCCCCGTCGCGATGCCGATTAACGTCCGGCTCGAACAGACGACGAAAAAGGTTCTCTTTGCGGGGAAGCCTCTGGAATTGTCGTTCCGTTGAAGATGATTCAACGACGATCCCTGTAAAACGCCGCGGCAGTTGCGCTGAAGCCTCTCCTTTACCGCGGAGAATCCGCACGGATCATCCGGATGCCAAAGACGCCCGAAATCTCGCTTCCGCTCCCAGCTTCAAAGCGCACTGTCACCTTCTGCTTGCCTTGAACAAGCGAAGCGGCCAGCGGGTATTCGACATCTATGAAGCGCAAAGTTTGCTCCGGGCTGAGGTGTTCTGTCTTCTGCTCTCCTACCTTTGTTCCGTCCACCAGAATGGCAAACGCGGCAGACCGCCACGTTCCATTGCTGTAGGTCACTACCAACGTCATGGGGTGAGCCGTATCCACGGGAACATCGAAAGAGAACCACTTCGTCCCGCGCCGCCCATAGTGGCCCGGAATTTGAATTGGCGAGGTATCTTCGCCCTGCTGGTTGAAATCGCGTTCCGCCTGCATCTGGCCGGGCTGCACAAAAGCCACCGTCGCCGCCTCCAGCTTCATTTTCTTTTCCTCCGCCGCCGCATACGCCTCGGATTTGTTCTTCCACTGCGCCGGAGTAAACACGTCCCAGTAGATGGCATAACGCCGCCGGGGCAGTTCATAGAATGGATGGAACTCGACATCCGTCTTCAACCCCACGCCTGAAGTGCGAAACGTCCCCGGCTTTCCGGCGACGGGTTTCAGCCATTGATCCACGGATCGCGCTGCTGTGACGAACACGGGCGCGGGCTTCTCCGCGGCCTGCTCCCACTCGTCTTTCCTCTCCAGCTCTGGTCCCAGGTCTCCTGCCAACACCAGCGGGCCCCAGAGCAACGCCACACGAGTCGCGTTGTCCACCAGGGGCTCCGCGCGCAGCGTTTTCGGCAACACCAATTCCACCTTGTCCCCTTTTTTCCAGATGCGACTGATTTCCACGTACGAATCGGCCTTAGGAATGTCCTTCAAGGCAACACCGTTCACCTTCACGCTAAATCCATTGCCCGCCCAATAGGGCCGCCGCAAAGCCAAAGTAAATTTCTTCGGCGAATCCGAAGTGATCCGCAACGAGGCGGATTGCCCGTCAGGGAAGTCCGTGCTCATTTCCAGCTTCACTCCTGCCGATTGCCAATTCACTGCCGTCGGCGCATACAGGCTCACCCAAAGCTTGTCACCGGATTCGTAATAGATTCCGTAACCGTGCAACGCATGGCTCTCCATGCCCGTTCCCACGCAGCACGTGAAGTCCTCAAACTTGTCCTGATATTCGTGTTGCACGCCGCGGCCAACCGGCACCATGTAGCAGACCCGCCCATCGTTGGGATCCTGCGACGCCAGAATGTGATTGAAAAGCGCGCGCTCTTGAAAGTCCGCATAACGTATGTCCGGGTTGACGGAAAACATATCCCGCGCCATCTTGAGCATGTTGTACACGTTGCACGTTTCCGCGGTGCGCCCGTCCACCATGTCACTCAACTGGTCCGCTGGCCCGAAATATTCGTTTTTTCCGTGGCCCCCGGTGGCAAAGCTATGGTGCAGAGCCACCTGGTCCCAAAAAAAGGTCGCCGCCTTGTAATCCTCTTGATTCCCTGTATAGATGTAGCGCACCAGCGACCCGTAGAGCTTCGGCACTTGGGTATTGCCATGCTTCCCCGCCAAAATGTCCTGGCCCGCCGCCAGAGGATCCACGATGGCGCGATGTTGAAACTTTTGCGAAAGCGCCAGCCATCGCGCATCGCCCGTGTCGGCGTAAAGTTCGGCGGTAACTTCGTTCATCCCGCCGAACTCCGTATTCAGCATCTTCTGAATCTGTTCATCATCCAGTTTCGCGAGTATGCCCTCCACCCATCCGGCGAACTTGACTTCCACTTCCAGGGCCGTGCGATTTCCCGTGTAGCGGTAGGCATCCCGGAGCCCCGCAAACAGTTTGTGCTCCACATACCACGGAGACCACAGCCCATTCAGGTCGAACCCACCAGAATGGATAACGCCCCGGCTCAACTCCTCAAAATGCACTTTTCCATCAACGCCGTCTTTATCCAGCAGAGCGCCAAGATAGCCGTCGCCTTGCTTTGCCTGAATCTCCTGCAGTTGGCTTACGATGTAGTCCGCGCGTTCCTTGAACCGCACGTCACCCGTCGCCGCATACATCAGGCTCACCGCCGACAAGTAATGCCCCGCAATGTGTCCTGTAAGCTGCCGTCCGGGACCATCCCATCCTCCGTAACCCTTTGCCTTCGGTTCCAAGCCGGCGCGCTGACGCAAAAAAGCCAGCATGCGGTCTGGTTCCAACTCCAGAAGGTACTTGGCGTCCAGGTCTTGCGCGGTCTTTAATGGCCCGCCCAGCAGACGTACGCTGTCTATGGGCAGGGGACGGGCAATCACGATATTGTCCTGTGAAATCTGGGCAGCGTTCCGCGTTTGCCCCGCGGCCATGCCCGAAATGCACAGGCATAGAGTGAGCAAGCCAGGAAGGATTTTTGTCATGGGAACCCCCAAACAACTTGGATATATTATACAGTACGTCCCAAGCCGCCACATCGGCCAGGTTTCTTGTTCAGGCCGATCTCCGGGGAAGTGGCATGCAATCCAGCGAACTTTTATTTGCAGGATTGTAGCACCCGACAAATGGGGTATCCATGATGCGTCCTTTTTCTCGCAGAAAATTTGTAGCGGGCACGGCCGTCGCCAGCCTGACATCGTTGCTGCCGCGAAACATTTTCGCGGACACCACGACAACGCAACGGGTTGTAGTGCACACCGATACTGAAATTGCCACCGTCAAGCCGGAGTTTCACTCTCACTTTGCGGAACATCTGGGTTCCTGTGTCTACGGGGGTTTGTGGGTCGGCAAAAACTCCAAAGTCCCCAACGTCAACGGTCATCGTAAAGCAGCCGTGGATTACTTGCGTGAATTGGGGGTTCCGGTATTGCGCTGGCCGGGCGGCTGCTTCGCGGATGATTACCACTGGCGCGATGGCATCGGCCCGGAGGCAAAACGACCGAAACGCGTGAATATTCACTGGGGTGGCGGTATAGAGGACGGGAGTTTCGGCACTCACGAATTCATCGACCTCTGTCGAAAAATTGATGCCGAGCCGTATCTGGCCGGAAATGTGGGCAGCGGTTCGCCGAGCGAAATGCGCGATTGGATCGAGTACTGCAATTATCCATCGGGGAGCGATCTTTCCGAAGAGCGTGCCGCCAATGGCTCTGCAGATCCATTCCATGTCCGCTACTTGGGCGTGGGCAATGAAAGTTGGGGTTGTGGCGGCAACATGAGGCCGGACGAATACGCAGCCTTATATCGGCGGTTCGCTGTGTACCTCCGGGAATTTGGTGGCACGAAGCCGTTTCTGATTGCCAGCGGGCCTTCGGGCAGCGACGTCGGCTGGTCACGCGGTTTCCTGGACAAGATGAAGTACGAACTCCCCGATGGATTCTCCATGCATTATTACGAAGGTGGCGAGGATGCTCCCACGGAATTCACCGTGCCGCATATGAACGAGCAACTGAGTATCTTCGCAAAGGTGGAAGACTCCATCCGCCTGCAGCGCTCTGTTCTGGATGGCTACCACGAAGGCAGGAACGTGGGCTTGATTCTCGACGAATGGGGCGTTTGGGATCGCATCCGTGAGTCGGACGAAAAACTTCATGGCGCGTTATGGCAGCAAAGCACCATGCGCAGCGCGCTTGCCGCCGGCTTGGGGCTCAACCTTTTTAATCGCCTCGCCGATCAGCTCTACATGTGCAACATCGCGCAGATTGTGAATGTGCTGCAATCGCTCCTGATCACGGAAGGCGCGGAGAGCGACAAGTGCGTCCGCACAACCACCTATTACGCATTCATGCTCTTCAAGGCTCATCGCTCGAAAATGGCCCTGCGTGTGACTGCTCAGGATTCTTCTCCTCTGGGACTCTCTGCCTCCGCTTCGCGCGGCACAAATGAAATGGTCCTGAGCTTTGTCAATCCGCATTCGGATGCAGATTTGCACGTGGATTGTTCTTTGCTCGGCGGCAGCGCAAAAGATGGCGCCGCGGAAATCCTTCATCACCCTGACCTGAATGCTTGCAACACCTTTGAAAAGCCGGACACTGTGGTGATCCAGAAGCATCCAATTAAAGTGGATGGTGCTCGGGTTCAGCTCGATCTTCCCCGCATGTCTGTGGCTACTGCCACGCTGCGCTTGGGCTGACAGAATCCGATTCAGCCTGACGCATACACAGCTTTCGGAAGGGCACGGCTTCTGCCCTGCCGAAATGCTCCGAAAACTGAAGGGGAATTTAACCCTTGAGGTAGCCTGCCTGGTCACCGGCAAGCTTCTTTCCAGTCCTCGACAAAAGCAAATACACTGGGACCCCAATGATGACAATCACCAAACCCGGCCAAGTTGTGGCGGAGCGATACACAAAAAGCGCCGCCACAATTGCCCCGGCGCCAGCGATATAAAGGATGGGAAGCACGGGATACCCAAAAGTGCGGTAAGGCCTCTCTGCCTGGGGTTTCGTGATGCGCAATCGGATCACTCCTGCAATCGTCAGAATATAGAAAAGCAGCGCCGCGGAAATGATGTATTCGAGCAGGTCGCTGTAGAGATTTCCGTAAGTATGCGTGGCTGAGTTGAACGTGCGTGGAAGAACAAGCACAATGGACCAGAGCCCTTGAATAAACAGGGCCACCGCAGGCACGCGCGCAGAATTAAGACGTCCGGCTGAAGCAAAAAATAATCCATCCTGGGCCATCGCGTAATAAGTTCTGGCGCCCGCTAACGTCAGCGCATTTACCGTACCCACTGTGGAAACCATAATCGCCGCTGCCATCAAAGCCGGGCCAATCCTCGGGAAAACTGTTTGCAACATAGCCGTTGCAACTCGATCCGACGGGGCATGCTGGATGGCCGAAAGCGGTAGAGTGACCAGATACGCGACGTTCGCCAGCAGGTAAAGCACGATCACAATGCTCGTTCCCAGGAACAGGCAGAGCGGCAGATTGCGTTTTGGGTCTTTCACTTCACCCGCCGTGAACGTGATGTCATGCCAGGAATCCGCGGAAAAGAGAGAGCCCGTCTGCGCCACGCAAAGGGCAATCAACAGTCCGAATGCCGTCGTCGCGTCCAACGTTCCCCGGATGGGGCTGACTCCGCGAGCCACCCATGCGTGCCCAAAATTCTCATGTACCGCAGCCCAGTTCCGGCCCACCGTAAAGCCCACCACAATCAGTGCCAGCAGCGCGATGGTCTTCCCGATCGTAAAAACGTTCTGCACGATCTTGCCGTATCGCAATCCGCGGCTATTGGTCCAAGTCAGGACAACGATTACTCCGATCGCCACCAGCTGCGTATAGGAGAGAGAAAACGCATACCCCGCTGACACGTGGACCGGCTGGATCAGGTAATGTTCCTCGGAAATCGCCGGAAACAACACGCCTGAAAACCGTGCAAACGCAATCGACACCGCCGCGATCGTGCCCGTCTGAATCACGCTGATCAACGTCCACCCGTACAGAAATCCCCACAGCGGCGAAAAGGCCTCCCGCAGGTAGACGTACATTCCCCCGGCGTGCGGCATCATAGCCGCCAGTTCACCGTAGGCCAGGGCTCCCGCAACCGTCAGCACGCCGGCGGCTGCCCACGCTACCAGCAGCCACCCAGCGCTGCCAATCTGCCGGCTCATTTCCGCTGACACGATGAAAATGCCCGAGCCGATCATCACTCCCACGACAACCATGGTCGAATCGAAGAGCCCCAGTCCGCGCGTGAATCCGGTGGCGGCTTTTTCGTTCACGTTCTCGGCTCTTGCAAGGTGGCTCATGAAACTCCCGTGAAACAGGCTGCTAGTGCCAGGCGCAGGGCACGCTAGGCCCTCAAAGAAAGGGAATTAGACGCGCGTCCTGTGGAATGCATACTATATGCAATCCATCGCCGCGCAAATCGAAAACGCAGCTCTTCACAATCCGCTTACATCTCGTGGCTTTCTGAACTGGATCGCGCAGGCTTAATCGTGCTGCGCGCGATGTTTCTGGA
>CAYOOS010000024.1:16756-19382 GCA_964405585.1 uncultured Acidobacteriaceae bacterium
GGCTTTCTGAACTGGATCGCGCAGGCTTAATCGTGCTGCGCGCGATGTTTCTGGATGAATTCCTTCAGGTAGATTCCCGCATCGGTTATGTGCTTCCAAAGCGCGGCGGACGCGATTTCCGGATCGAGAGTCTTGCATGCGTCCAGAAGATCATGATGCGCTTTTCCCGCCACGTGCAGCTCGCGCGTAACCAGCAGGTGCAGCCGGGTGTAACGATCGCAATTGTTATTCAGTGTTTTGATGTACGACATCATGGAAGCGCGGTTTGCGGGCGCGTAGAGCGTGGAATGAAAGCTCCAGTTCCAGTCACCCCAATTCTTGATCTCCGAATCCTTTTCCAGTGATTGTTCGTACTGTTTCAGTATCTTCTCCGCCTTTGCAAAATCGCCGTCCGTGAGATTGGGAATTGCGCAACGCAACATGTAGCATTCCAGAACTGCCCGCGTCTCAAAAAGCTGCTCAATCTCCTCTGGGGCAAGCGAGGAAACAACGGCGCCGCGATTTGCCACGATGGTAATCAAACCTTCAGCCGCGAGATGGCTCAACGCTTCGCGAACAGGGATGCGACTGATTTGAAATTCCGCCGCGATGGCGTCCTGTCGCAGCTGTTCGCCTTCGCGTAGTTCGCCATTCAGTATCTGATCTCGCAGCCGCTCGACCACTGCCGCCGCAAGCGACTGCCTTGGGATCGGTGCGGATCTCCTTACTTTCCCCGCGCTTTCCAGCCTTGAAGAAGCGCCACGCGCGGAACGGCTGGTTCTCATCTGAGGCTTTCTCATATTAGATTCTTTCTAATTTATGCAGGCCGGTTTCTGACGCAAAACCTCAATAGGGGTGAAATTCGGCTATTGGGTGTGTCAGGCCTTGCCGGGATTGGCTTGCAGTGTCTTAGCCTTCCCTAGCTTATCACGCCGGCTCCCTGCTCGGCTTCCCGTCGACCGCTCTCCACAGGCCCAGTGGGTTTTGCCGCCTTAGCTCTTCGGGAAGGGCTTCGTCGGGAAAATTCTGATAGCACACCGGCCGCGCAAACCGGTAAATCGCCAGACTCCCAACGGATGTCGTTCGCACGTCCGTGCTCGCGGGATAGGGCCCGCCATGCACCATGGCATGGCCTACTTCCACGCCCGTCGGAAATCCGTTGAACACAATTCGCCCGACCTTCGTCTCCAGAATTTGCAGAAGCTCACCGTGCCCCCGCAAATCCTCTGGCGTGCCGTGGATTGTCGCCGTCAGGTGTCCGTGCAGGCCGCGCGCGCATTCCAGCAGTTGTTGCTTTGTGCCATACGGTATCAGCAGAATCGATGGGCCAAAGTGTTCTTCGGCAAGTTCCGGGTTGCTCAGAAAAGTCGAAGCTTCGGCTGCAAACAGGAGCGCCGTGGCGGAGGCTCCTGCGTTTGCTGCCCTAGCGCTTCCCCGCGCCAGTAACTTGGCTTTCGTCCCTCCCTCGCGCTTGGCTGCCTGGCGGCTGAACGAGGCACTGATTCCCGTGGTCAGCAATGTGAATCCCGTTGCACTGGAAACTTTGTCCCGCAGCGTTGCACTCAACAAGTCAAAAGGCTTTCCTCGTTCAACGAATACCAATCCCGGCTTCGTGCAGAATTGCCCCGCCCCCAGCGTGAACGACGCGTACAAATCCGCGGCAATTCGTTCACCCTGTGCGGCCGCCGCTCCCGGTAAAACAAACAGCGGATTCGTGCTCCCCATTTCGCCGAAAAAGGGAATCGGCTCCGGCCGCCTTACCGCCAAATCAAACAAGGCCCTCCCGGCGGTTTGCGAACCCGTAAAGCCTGCCGCCTTCACGAGCGGATGCTGCACGAGTTGTGCACCGACGGAAGTTCCGGAATCGAACAGCAAAGAGAATACCCCCTCTGTCAAACCGCATTCCTGGACGCTTTCGCGAATCACGTGCCCCACAAGCTCGCTTGTCCCGGGATGTGCAGGATGTGCCTTTACGATCACGGGATTTCCAGCCGCCAGCGCGGATGCGGTATCTCCTCCCGCAACGGAGAAGGCCAGCGGAAAATTGCTGGCGCCGAATACTGCGACGGGGCCGATCGCCTTCAACATGGATCGTATGTCCGGCCTGGGGGCGGGCTTGCGGTCGGGTTCCGCGCGATCAATACGCGCCATTACCCACGATCCTTCTTCCACCACCTCCGCGAACATCCGCAGCTGCCCGCAGGTGCGTCCTACTTCGCCTCGCAGGCGCGCCTCGGGCAGAGCCGTCTCCCGCCCTGCGCGTTCCACGAGTTGTTCGTTAATCTCTTCCAAACGCCGCGCAATCGTCTTGAGAAATGTCGCTCTAACTTTGCCCGGGAGGTTTCCGTAGATGGAAAAAGAATCCGCCGCAAGTTGCGCCGCAAGATTTACTTCTTCCGCCCCGGCGGAATGAAACTGTGGCTCGAGCGCCTCGCCGGTTGCTGGAGCAATCGCGCGGAATGTGCTCCCCCCAATTGCTCCCCTGTGGGAGCCAATCAGGGATTTGCCTTGGAGTGTTATTGCCATGGTTCCTCCACGCTAGCTGCGCCGAAAGGGCGAACTGGCCGACGCCGGGCGGTTTTTCATCGCTTCACGCACAATCCTTCTCGCGCATTCCAATTCCTGCCCAATCACTTCCATTCGCGGT
>CAYOOS010000025.1:0-19350 GCA_964405585.1 uncultured Acidobacteriaceae bacterium
TCATCTCGAACGCGTACGGGTGCTGCGTCAAGGCGATGCCAGGCTTTCGTTTTTCCGCGTTCGCGCTACAGTCAACCCAGACCCGCCCGGGACTCATCTATAATCTTGACTCCCTGAATGAGCGATTCCCCCGCTCCAGGCCCCAGGCATTGCGCGATATAATTAGAGTTTATGTCCAGACATTCTTTCCACGCTGACCCCTTTGACCTTCTTGGTCAGGCAGAACTGTATCCGCCCCACATCCTCCTTCCGGGCGAGGTCCAGCCGAAGCTGGAAATCGCCTGGGGCAGCTATCATCAGAATTTCTTGAGCAGTGTAGCGGCGTTCTTCAAACGCACTCATCTCTCGAAGGCCGTTCCCCTTACTCTTGTGTTTCGGGATTGTCGCGTTGAACGAAACATACCCGGCCGCGCCATACTGGCCGCCGCTCTGCTTCACATTGCTTTCGTGGTTTTCCCCTGGCCGGATCTTCCGGTCGCCCCCCGGCACAATCCTGTGTTTGACAATACGGAGCTCACCTGGTCCGGCCCCATCGAGGACTTGCCTCTCCTCAATCTACCGCGCGCAAAGCACAAGGCCCAGCTGAAGTCAGAACTCGACCCACCGCCTGCCGAAGAAAGTATGGATGCCTATCACCCACGTCAGCGCATTTATACTGATCCCGCCCACCCAACGCATCCGCGTCAGACACTGGTCAATCCCGCCGCGCCGCCGGAGGCTCCGAAATTCCTTCCCCAAATGCCGAACATCGTCCAACTGGCCGCTGCGCCAGCCCCGGCTCGTCCGCGCGTAGAGATCAGCGATCAATCGCTCGCAAAACTTCATCCACATCAGGCAAAAGCTGTTGCGACCACGGACGCGCCTTCGCCCGACTTGCCGAACATGGAGCAGCGCCCCGCTGAACTCAGTTTGGCGGCCACCCCTGCGGGTCCCGCCAGGCCCAAGCTCGAGATCAATGCGGGCTCCGCTCCCCGCCTCGCGTCCCGTACTCAGGCGGGTGATGCCACTGCACCTGAAGTCCCCTCGATACCTTCGGATGTGAGCGGCGGGGCGCCCAGCGCGTTCATCGCCCTTTCCGCGAATCCCGCGCCTCCTGCTCCCGTCGTCCCTGTTCCGCAAGGTAACCTCGCCGCGCGTGTTTCCATTTCACCCGAAGGCAAGCCTGGTGCGCCCGGTAATTCGTCTGGGCCGGCAAAATCGGGGGGCGGCGGATCAGGTGGAAACGGCGCGGGTGGGGCAGGAAAGAGCGACATCGGCATCAGCATCAGCGGCGGCTCTCCGAAACCCAGCGCCAATTCTTCGGGACTGAGTGGTGGGAAGCTGATCTTGCCGAACAACCATCTAAACCTGAAGCGCCCGGATACGAATGCCGCTCTCGACGACCCACCCGCGCGTGTCGGCCCTCCGAATTTTTCCACGCTGCCGCCAGGCGCGAAACCGGAGCAGCTCCTCAACTCGCGCCGCGTCTACTCCATGAACATCAACATGCCCAATTTCAACAGCGCCACAGGCAGTTGGATCATCCATTTCTCCGAACTGCCCGCGGGTGATTCCCCGCATCACTCAGGTGAAATCAACGCTCCGGTCGCGATACGAAAAGTCGATCCCAAATATCCGCAGGCGATGGTCCTGGATCATGTGGAGGGAGAAGTGATTCTCTACGGCGTGATTCGCCATGACGGCAGCGTCGACAGCATCCAACTTGTGCGCGGATTCGACAAACAACTGGACGCCAACGCCATCGAAGCTTTCGCGCAGTGGAAATTCCAGCCAGCTACTAAGGAGGGCCAGCCGGTCGACCTCGAAGCCATCGTGCACATCCCCTTCCGTGGTCCTCAGTGGCGCTGATTTCTTTTCCGTTGAGCGGAGCTTACCGGACGACGTCCCCGGTGCCGCCGTCAGCTTATTGAATTGGTTTCGGTGGGGCTTACACAGGCGGTCAAAAGTCAGCTTCTTGCAATTTCACCAGTGTATACAGCGCATGATTCACCGTCGTCGCCACGCCCAATTGTTCGCCCATCCGTGCCACATATCCGTTTAGCGAATCAATCTCCGTGCGCTTCCCCCGGGCCATATCCTGCGCCGTTGACGATCGCGTG
Organism: uncultured Acidobacteriaceae bacterium; assembly: GCA_964405585.1. Taxonomy (GTDB): domain Bacteria; phylum Acidobacteriota; class Terriglobia; order Acidiferrales; family UBA7541; genus Acidiferrum. The sequence continues at coordinate 2,100 of CAYOOS010000025.1, forward strand.
CCGCTCATCTGCTCGGCAATCTTCAACGCGCCCGCCAGCGCTGCCTTGGGATCCTCCAAACCCGGAAGTTGAATTCCCTTGGCACGAGCCACTGCTAGGACTTCCTCAACCAAAGTTGCAATGATGCGCCGCGCGTCGGCGCTCGCGAATATCTCCCCGTACGTTACTCGGCCCAGCGCCGAAATCGCGTTCAGCGCGCAGTTCCAGATCAATTTCGTCCAGAGTTCTCCTTCGATATTCTCTGAAATCCGGCAGGGAACTTTCGCCCGCACAAAAAGTTTCGCGATTCGTTCCGTCCGCGCATTCCCAGGTCCCACCACCAGATCTCCCCGGCCCAGGTGCTTCACGTGTCCCGGCGGAGACATTGCAGCAGCCACATACACCACGGCTGGAAGCGCCGCAATTCCCGCAGCCGCCCGAATCTCCTCGAAGTTGTTCACGCCGTTCTGCATGCTGACTACGACTGTTGCGGGGGAAATAAATTCCGCCAGACTCTTCGCTGCGCTCGCCGTATCCGTCGTCTTCACACAGAACAAAACCACTCCCGCACCGGCCGCGGCGGCAATTTCCTCGGATACCTCAGGATGGACAGTCTCTTGAAATTGCGCGGAATCCAGCAGCAAGCCGGATTTTAACACCGCCTTCACAAATTCCTGCCGCCCGATCATCGTTACAGGAGCTCCCGCACGCGCCAACATCCCGCCAAAGTAGCCACCGACCGCGCCCGCTCCGATCACGGCGATTTTCGGCCACACTGTTTCCTCATTCATCCGGCGATCACCCCAACCAGTTTATCGATATCCTGCATCGTGTTGTACAGGTGCGTGGATACCCGGATATTGCCTTCCCGTAAACTGGCAATCACTTTCTCGTTCTTCAACCGCGCATAAACTTGCTGGGTTTGCTCCTGTGTGTGCGCTGCAAAACAGGCGTAAGGTCCCCGGCGTTCTGTTTCGAGCGGGCTGGTTTTTATGAATTGATCTCGTGGAAGAGATTCGTACAGGTGCGACATGAGTTCCTGATTGTGCGCGGTAACCGTCTCTACTCCCACGTCCTGCAGAAAGCGCAGCGAAGCTTCCCATCCCGCCAGATTGAAGTAGCTCGCTGTTTCCGAGGCGTCCCAGCCCCTCGCGCCGGGAGCGGCCTTAGGGTTCTCAAAAATCAGCTCACCAAAATGATTCAGACCGTTAATTCCCTGCCAATAAAAGGGGACTGGCCGGAAGTTTGCCATTAATTCGATTTTCGCCCACCAGAATCCGGAACCGTAAGGGCCCAGCAACCACTTGTAGCCCGAACAAGTGATGAGGTCCGCGCCCAGGGTCTGGACATTCATGGGAATCGCACCGCAGCATTGGCTAACGTCCAGCGCGAGGAGCGTCCCCTGCGCGTGGCAGGCCGCACCCAGTTTCGACGTGTCCAGCATCGAGCCATCATCGAATCGCACCATGCTCACGGAAACCAACCTGGTTCGCGGCGTAAGGGCAGCAATGAAGTCCTCCGCGGCAACCCAGCGTCCGGCCGGAGCAACGAGATTTAGCTTAATGCCTTCTCGTTCCTCCATCGGTTTCCATGTCGTGTACTGCACTGGGAATTCGCGGTGGGCGGTGAGGATTTCATCTCCTCGTTTCCAATGTAGGCCATAAGCCAGCGCGATCAGGCCAGCGCTCGCACCTGTCGTCAAGGCGATTTCCTCTGGGACGGCGCCGATCAGATCAGCAAGCGAAGTGCGAACTAGTTTGGATAGATCGCGTTCCTGATGATCGCTCAGCGTTTGCGGGAACTTCTTCCATTCCAGAGAGGCTTGCACCGCTTCCAGCGAAACGCGTGGCATCGGCGCCTGTCCAGCCGCGTTCAGATATATGGCGTCGTCATTCGCATACCAGGCTTGCTGCCACTCCAGACGCCGGACCATCGTTCTTGTCATGGAACTCCTCCAGCTAATGTCCGATCCATAGTTTGGGGAAAGCAGCAGTCCCGCAAGGTCCAAAATGGGAGGGGTCTAGAAATGATTGCGGAGCGCGCGAAAGGCGGGCAGGATTACCAGCTTCCCCGATCCAGCCAACACCGCTTCTTGCTCCAATTGCCACGTATTCACGTGCGGTATATACACGGCATTCAGTCCCGCTTCCATTGCCGGGTTGATGTCGCTGCGCGGGCTATTCCCGATCATCCAGCCGTACGTCTTCACAATTTTGTGCTTGTGCACCAGCGCGCCGTAAGTCTTTGCGTCCTTCTCGGAAACAATCTCGATCGCCTCAAAGAATCCCTGCAACCCGGAGCGCTCCACCTTTGCCGCCTGTTCCGCCGGCTCGCCTTTCGTAAACAGGATCAGGCGATGTCGTCCGGTTAGATACGCCAGCGTATCCGGCACTCCGTCCAGGATCTTCGGTGGGGTTCGCTCGAGCTCCACCACGCGATTGTGCACCTGCGCCAGCACCTCGCGCTGCGCCATCTTCTCCGCCAGCTTCATGTACGTCTCTTCGAGCGACCTGCCAAAACTTCGCACCCCGTAACCATACTGGCGTATATTCTTGCGTTCCGTTTCATTCAGAATGTGCCGGATGTACGCCCGGCTGTATCCGCAGGGTTCCACCATGCTGATGAAATCTTCGATCAGCTTCTCGAAGAAAACATTATTTTCCCAGAGTGTGTCGTCTGCATCGATCAGCAGTGTGTGTCGCTTCATGATTTTGCGATGATGACCCCTCTGGCGGTAGTGCTTCCCAAGGTTCCCCGGGGGTAGGGTTTAGTGTATCAGCCCCAGCGCATCTTCGACGATCCGGCTGGCCGCATCGGACCGCGCCATCGCGTTTGCTGCTCGCCTCATCCCCGCGAGCCTTTCCGGTTGGTCCAGAAGCGACGCGATCTTCCACGCCGCTGCCGGCAAATTGTTGCAGCGAATGGCCACTCCTGCCTCCAACAAGTGGTCCGCGTTGCGTGCTTCCTGCCCGGGTATTGGCTCAACCAGTGCCATCGGCAATCCCCGTGCCAGCGCCTCTGAGGTAGTCAGCCCTCCGGCCTTGCCGATCAGCAGGTCCGCCGCAGCCATGTATTCGTCCATCTCATTTGTGAAGCCCACGCTCACCAGGCGCGGCCGTCCGCCTGCCAGTTTCCCTGCGGTTTTTGCTACTGCTTCGAGCCGCTTCCTCAACTTCTCCGCTTTTCCCGCAATTGCGACAATTTGCCATGCGCGGCCCACTTCCAGCAAGTCCTTCACCAGTTGTTCGATGGGTCCAATCCCGTATCCTCCCGCGGCAACCAGCAGCACACGTGCTTCCTCCTCCAATCCGAATTTTCGCCGCACGTCGCTTTGGTTCACCGGCTTCGCGAATACCGGGTCCACCGGAATTCCAGTCACGCGCAATTTATCCCTCGGTACTCCGATGCGTGCCAGGTATTCTGCCGACTCCGGCATCGCCACGTAATAGCGGTCCACAGTCTGGCACAACCATAGTGCGTGAACGTCGTAGTCCGTAACCACGATGGCGTTTCGAGCCCTCAGTTTCTTCTTAGCAATCAGCCACGCCAGAATTTCGGCCGGCAGGAAATGCGTCGCGATGCACAAATCCGGCTGCTCGCGTTTCAGCATCCGGATCATGGGCTGCGTGTTCAGGCGGTCCAGCGCCAGTCTCTGTCGAGGATGGTGCCACGGCTGGTCGGTTCTGTCATACAGCAGACCCATCACGTCTGGCGCACGCCGCACCATGCTGATGTACGCTTTGTCGTACATTCGTTGAAATAATTTGCTGATGTAAGCGAGGGCGTCGACGTGCGCCACGCTGCAGACGCCCCGCGCTTGAAATTCTTTCTCCAGCGCCTGCGCCGCTCGCACATGCCCCGCTCCAGAGGACGCCGAGAGCAGCAACACACGCGGCTTGCGGTTCAATAGCGGGGCTTCACTCATCCGGCGCCTGCGCCTAAGCGCTCTTTCTCTTGCCCGTGGAAAGCTTCTCCAGGATCACGCCCCCCAGTTTTTGCAACTCGCCAAATCGCGTCAGGTAATCCTGGAATTCCTGGTTCAGCAGTTGTGCGTCCTGGGGCCCCAACTGATTGCGCAGGATCATGTCGCGCAACTTGACCGGGTGCGGCAACACACCGTCCTCCCGCAACTCTTCCAGCGCCAGATTCGGATTGTAGTGGTACATGCATGTCCCCCCGAGAGTTCTTCGCTATCCACCAGCGCAAGATTCTCTACCGACTATTCTACGCAAAATGCGCAAATATAAGTCGCAAACTGGAGGGACGCCCGGGTAGCGGATTACGCGGCGGATGCCCGCACGGGCACAAATTCGTAGCGCTCGATGCGCGCGGCAATGCCGGTCTTGCCGTTGTCCGTGGCTTCGACCCTTACCACCTTTCCGTGACAGCGGATGTGCACGTCGCCGGCGGAAATCACCTGTTTCGGCAGGGTCAAAACAAAATCAATCTCGTTTCCACTCTCAAATGTAGCTTCCGTCAGAAAGTACAAGCCGCGGTAGCTCACATCACGCGTGTGGGCTTTCAGTTCCGGGCAGTTTGCATCGTGTGCCATCACCCGAACGGGCAGGGTCATGACAAAGCGTCGTGCCTCGCGCCTGTCCGACAAATCAGCCATCTTTACCCCCTGGAGCTTGACCGGGGGCGAAAGTAACACCCGCCGCTGCAAACTGCAATCCGAAATTCCGACTTTTTAGCTCTAGTACGGCAAACTCGCGTAGTGGCAGGTATAGAACTCCCCCACCCCACTTGCCAACCGGAGCGCCTCTCTCCAGTTTTGCATAATGACACTTACTCAAATGCTTTTCTCGCGAGTTCTCACCGTTCAGGTACACTTTTCCTGGCCTTTTATGCGCATTTCCCACGATTCACGGAATCTCTTTCTGGAAGGTCCAGTCGGCCGTTTGGAGTCCATTCTCTGGACCCCAGCGCATCCGATTTCTCCCCCGCTCGCGGCTGTCGTTTGCCACCCGCACCCCCTGTATGGTGGCACGCTCCACAACAAGGTCGTTTACCAGGCTGCCAAATCCTTGGATACCCTCGGCATTCCTGTCTTGCGATTCAACTTTCGGGGTGCAGGGCTTAGCGCCGGTTCGCACGACCGTGGTCAAGGTGAGCAGGGCGACGTGCGGGCCGCCATCGATTTTCTTTCTGGGGAATTTCCCAGCGCCACGGTTCTTCTCGCCGGTTTCAGCTTCGGAAGCTGGGTTGGACTTCGGGTCGGTTGCGCTGATCCTCGCGTTACCGAACTGATTGGCCTTGGCATCCCCGTGAACAACACCGATTTCACCTATCTGTGGAATTGCAAAAAGCCTAAGTTATTTGTTCATGGCGCCGATGACGAGCACGGTGCGCGAAGCAAAGTTGCCGAACTTGTTGCCGCGCTGCCTGGCGAAAACGAACTGGTCATCGTTGATGACGCCGACCATTTCTTCTCCGGCCATCTGCAGCAACTCGATCAGGCCATCACTAACTGGGTCGTGCGCCGCCATCCCGAACTCGCCCGCCAATGATCCGCTTCTTAGGCACCTTCTCCCTGCGAAAACAATTTACTGAACTGCTCGATCCCGGCCGGCGCTACCCGCACTAATTGCGTATTTGCTTCCACGTGCGCCACCCGCGACATCCCCACAAGCGCCGTTGATATCCCCGGCGAAGACCGTGCAAATTGCAACGCGCGCTCCACATCGTTTTCAAGCCCAAGCGCTTCGGCCACGAATGCCGGCAAATTCTGCGCCACCTGCCCTTGCAGAAGGGAAGCGCTCGCGATCAGCGTGATGCCTAGTTCGCCAGCCGCCTCCATCATCGTTTTCGTGTTCCCGCCCACGGTCTGGTTTCCCAGCGTCAGCGCTTCCGTCATCGCCAGGTTATACGGGAGTTGCACAAACCGGAATCGGTGTTGCTCTCCCGCAATCTCTTTCGCCAACCCGGCAATCTCCGCCAGTTGCATCGCATCGGCTGCGCTAGCGTTTTGCCGGAAGCCATTCCATGTGGCCATGCCGTAATACTGAATCCGCCCGCGCGCCGCCGCCGATTCCAGGAATACAAACGCCTCTCGCACCCGTCGAAAAAAATCCGCTTTCGGAATTTCGCCAAGTTGCGTCTCCGGGTTGTGCAGGTAATAAATGTCAACGCACTCGACACCAAGGTTTTTCAAGCTGCGCACCAATTGGTTTTCCAGGAACCGAGGTGCTATGCAGTGGCTGCCGCCCGCAATATCCTTTGCGGAGAAAATCCCCTTTTGGATATACTCCTCGAAAAAATAGCGGTTGGGGTCCGCCGGCATGGTTCCATCCGGCGTCAAATATCCTCCCTTGGTGCAGACCACCACTTCTTCCCGCCCGAATCCCTTGTTCGCTAGCACCTTCATTGCCGTGCCAACGCTCCGCTCGCTTCGCTGAAGCCGGTAATTGATTGCCGAATCGATGAAGTTGATTCCGTTCTCCACCGCGGCTACCAGCGCCGCCGCGTACCCCGCGTCCATGTTTTCGTTCGCCTGGCCCAGGTATGTTCCCGCCCCCAGCGAGGAAATTGTCAATCCCTGCGCTTCGCGGAAATGTCCCTCCGCCGCGTGGCCTGCAAACTTCGCGGCATACTGCTTGGTTCCTTCCTGCGTTGCTCCCCGGCTCATTTCGGCTCCTCGCTATTCGCATTTCCTTCTGGAACGCCCGCCTCTTCCTTTGCATCCTTCTTCGGCGCCAGCAATCTTGCGCAGCCGCGCAGAATCCGGCGGTAGGGCCAGTCCTTTTCTCGAAAGAAAATCTCTCCGTCTCGCGGATTGCTATAGAACCATCGCGCCACCAGGCTCAGATGTTCGCCCAATTCCGACGCACTCTGACTGATATTACCGGCGACGGCGGACCCTGCCGGCAGAAGTGAGACCCCGCCAACCATCACGCCCTCCAGATACTCACGGACCGTTTCTTCCGCCGACCTCGGCTCGCTGGTATCTCCAAAACGCAACTCATACGGCTCCGCCAGCCGGCCGCCTCGTACCGCATATACGCCGATTGTTTGCTGCTTTGCGGTGCGTTGCAAGATTACAGCATCCAGGTCCTGAATCCTGCGCGCCAGTTCCGGACGCCCGCGCAGCACGTCGTCCAGCTTTTCCACTTTCTTGTGAAGCGTCGCCGCGCGCTCGAAATCCAATTCTTCACTGGCCTTCTCTCGTTCCGCTTCAAATCCTCCGCGCAGCGAACCGCCGCTTGTCTCCAGAAACGATACCAACCGGTTGACCTCTACGTCGTACTCTTCCTTCGTGCAACCCGCAAAGCACGGCGCCAGGCACATCTTCATCTCCGAATACAAGCATCCCGGAAACGCGGGATCGCGCCGGATCTTGATCTGGCAGCGCCTCACCTTGAAAAAGTCCAGCATCTTTTCCGCGAACGCTTGCGCCGCGCGACGCGAAGCGAACGGCCCATAGTATGCTCCGCCCGTTGGCGTTCCCTGTTCGTTCACGGCGATGCGGCGCGTCACGAAGCACCGCGGGTAGGCGTTGCGCAAATTCATTTTCAGAACCGCGGCCGGCCGCAGTCGCATCAGATCCCGGTAGCGCTTTGGAAAGATCTCTTTGGCGTGCCAATAGTAGGTCAAAAATTGTTCGAGCGCCGAGCCTGTCTCCCGGTAACGCACCGCGCGTGCATATTCGCGCAGGTTCAATCGCTTGCTCGCTGGATCGGCTGGACCCAGCAATCGTTGCAGGCGTCGCCGCAGGTCCGCCGTCCGGATCAAATAAGGTTCGGCGTTTTCTTCTCGCGGCTCGATCAGGCAGATTGCCGGTCCTGCCGGGAGCAAAGAGAAAAACTCCGCGTCCTTTTCTGAATTGAATGCAAGCTCCGTGTCGAGTTCCAGCACCCCGTCAGAATACTAAATCTCGTGTCCTACCTGTAGCGCAGGGCGGGCCTCCGGGCGCTGCGGCTCTTTTCGTCGTGGGGCAGGGATTCCCCCATTCTCGATTGCAGTTATGAGTATTCCTACAGGCGGGAGTTTGGATCTGCGACGTCTAGCGTGGAATTCTTCTCACGCCTTTTTTAGCGCGGGTACTCCCCGCACGTGGAGCGATTGCAACTCCGAGCGCATCTCGAATTTGTGAATCGCTTTGCGAACCAACGACGTAGGCCACAATCCTCGCCACGTCATCAGGATGGCGCCCTTCCACGTCAAAAGGTACGTTCCCCCATCAGGCCCCAGGTACATGTAGCCCATTTTTTCAAGCCGCGGCCCATAATTCTCCAGCACGCGCAGGAACCGCTGGATCTCCTGTCCCTTCGGTTCGCCCTGTGCCCACTGCCCGTTGGCGTACTTTTCGATCAAGCTTTTATGCAATTGATAGAGTTCGCGCGGTTCTTCGATCTCCGGGAATCGGAACACGCGAATCTCCGGATTGTCTGGAGTCAGCGGTAAAACGCTGTTGGTATTCGTTTCCAGTGCCACGCCGTTTCCAAATCGTGTCGAAAACTCGAAATAGCCGGCCAGTTTTTGGGGTGAGGTGGCCACGGAAACGCTTGCAAAATCGTTTGTCGTGCGGTTGCAGAAATACGCGATGAAACTCTGCGTGTTGCTTGCCAGAACGCCGCAGTCGTAGCAACCAAGAAAATCGAAGCCTAACGTCTGCATCTGCGGGATACGGGGCAGCACATACTCCGCCACTTCCGTTGGCAGTTCTTCCACGGGCATTTGCACCGGCTTGCAGTGCGCTGTAAACCGGAAGCCGCTCCGCACAGCGATTGGCGCTATCAAGTGAACGGATCCGAGCAGTATTGCCGCATCCCTTATCAGGTATTCGTACATGCTTTGCTATCGCGCGAGCGACGCGACGCCTCCGAGAATTGGTCTGATTCCTGTTTCTATTATTCAGGAACCATTCCGCATCGCCAGGATTTATCCTCCGAAGGTCTTTAGTTCGTTAACGTAGTTTCATACTAGCATACTTGCAGAGAACGATACTAGGCCAGATTCACCGACATGTCCGCAGAGCAATAGTCAGTTTCAATTTGGGAAAGGGAGGGCCGGTTTGGCCGTGTTCCCTTTTGGGAATTAGAGGTACGCGTTTTCAGTGCGGGCTTATGTTTTCAACACCCACGCGGCAATCACCAGCCTCTGAATTTCGCTGGTTCCTTCATAAATCTCTGTAATCCGGGCGTCGCGGTAGGCTCGTTCCACCGGGTACTCTTTGCTGTAGCCGTACCCGCCATGAATCTGAATCGCCTTGTGCGTCACCCGCGTTGCCATTTCGCTGCCAAACAATTTAGCCGTCGCCGCTTCCTGGCTGAACCGCCCCCCTGTATCTTGCTTCCACGCTGCTTTTCTTACCAGCAGGCGTGCCGCATCAATTTCCGTAGCCATGTCCGCCAGCATGAACTGGATTGCCTGAAACTGGGCGATTGGATGCCCGAAGGCCATGCGCTCCTGGGCCCATTTCAACGCCGCTTCAAACGCGCCTTGCGCAATTCCCGTTGCTTGTGCGGCAATCCCAATTCGTCCACCGTCCAGCGTTGAGAGCGCCACTTTATATCCTTCGCCCTCATTTCCAATTCTGTTCGCCACTGGCACCACGCAATCGGTGAAGATCAGTTCGCTACACGCCGTTGCGTTGATTCCCAGTTTTTTCTCTTCTTTCCCCACCTTAAATCCCGGCGTTCCTTTTTCCACCACGATCGCCGTAATCCCGCGCTCGCCTTTTGCCGAGTCGGTATTCACGTAAACGATGGCCGCATCCGCTACGCCGCCGTTTGTGATCAAGGCCTTCGTGCCATTGATGACGTACGTGTCGCCTTTCTTCTCCGCCTTTGTCTGCAATGCCGCCGCATTCGAGCCTGCTTGCGGTTCCGTCAGCGCATAACACCCGATCTTCACTCCGCGCGTGAACGGAAGCAGGAATCTTTTCTTTTGCTCTTCTGTTCCGTAGCGATGGATAGGATCGCAGAACAGCGAGTTCTGCACGCTCAGAATCACTCCAGTCGAAGCGCAGCAACGCGAAATCTCTTCAATCACAATGGAGTAGGCCAGATGGTCGAATCCCGCACCGCCTTCCTCTTCGGGAAAGGCCACGCCGGTGAGTCCCAGTTCCGCCGCCTTCTTGAACAACTCCCGCGGAAAGTGCCCCGTCTCGTCCAGTCCCTTCGCCAGCGGGCGTACCTCCATCTCCGCGAACTCCCGCACGCTCTTCTGCAGCAATTTTTGTTCTTCAGTAAGTTCCAGGTTCACGGCGACTCCCCCAAAGAAAACTCAATCGTGTCTTAATCAGGCCAACGCCTTTCGCAATTTCTGATACGTCGTCTTCAATTCTTCCGGTTGCACGCGCGTCTCCCCTGTCACGGTCATGAAATTCGTATCCCCAAACCATCGCGGAAGCACGTGCAGATGCAGGTGCCCCGCAACGCCCGCGCCCGCCGCTTTTCCAAGATTCATCCCCAGGTTCATCCCGTCTGGCTTGTAAGTAGTACGGAACGCCGTTTCCACGCGCTGCGCCAATTCCATCATTTCCTTCAACGCTTCCGCATCGCACAAATGCAATTCCGCCACATGCGCGTACGGCACAATCATCAGGTGCCCGGAAGTGTACGGATACCGGTTCAAAATCGCGAATACCTTTTTCCCGCGGTAAACGACCAACGTCTCCTCGTTTCGCGTGCTCTTCACCGCTTCGCAAAAAAAACACGCAGTCTGCTTTCCCTGCGCGGCTTCTTCCATGTACTTGAACCGCCACGGCGACCAAAGGTAGTCCATCGTTTACAATCCTCACTCGCGCCTTCGCGCACTCAGCATAACCCAAAACTCCTATCCCGAACGGAATCCCTCTTGCGCCAAAAAAAAACGCCCCGAACTCGCCGGGGCGCCTCGCATCTCTGTTTGTAAGACTCATTTCCTACGAAGGCGCGGCTTCGCTTTGTGTCGGCTCCGCGGTGTTCACAAAGTCCTTCAATTCCTTGCTGGGTTTAAAAAACGGAATCTTCTTCGCCGGTACTTCTACCTTTTCACCGGTCTTGGGATTGCGGCCCACGCGGCCCCGCCGCTGCCGCGTCCGGAAACTTCCGAATCCCCGGATTTCGATTTTATCGCCCTTCTGGAGCGCGTCGATGATGCTTTCAAAGATGGTCTCGACGATCGTCTCCGACTCCTTGCGTGGAAGTTCCGTCACCCGCAGCACTTCCTCGATCAAGTCGGCCTTCGTCAACGTCGGTTGTTTTGTCATCGTCCCCTGCCTGTTCCATCGTATCCGAGCCCGGCCCGCACAACTATCTGGTGTGAGGCAACTTAGAGGGGCTTCGCCTCACGGGCTGACCCTCTTCCTATCATTAAAATGACCCTCAGGTAAACGAATTTTCGTGCCTGGCCCCTGGGCCGGGGAAATTTCGTGTTCGAGCCTAACGGGAGGCCAGTTTCTGTTTCATGGCATCGCCGATGGTTGCCGTCGCCGAAGACTTCGTGGTCGACTTGTATTGTTCGATCTCCTTGCGCTCAATCTGCCGTGCGGCCGCGCGGTAGCTCAAACCGATTCGCCGTGTGTCCGAGCTGATCTTGATAATCTTGAAATCGTATTCTTTGCCTGGTTCCAGCGGACCAGCGCTCTTCAGCGGTCCCGTGGATGGCCGGAAACTGGAGGCTCCATCGTCGCGCCGCTTGCGCTCTTCGATTTCTGTGTTATGGCAGAGGCCTTCGATGTTGTCGCCCAGTTCCACGAACGCGCCGAATGTGGCGATCCTCGAGACTTTGCCCCTCACGATTTCGCCCACACGGTGCTGTTTGAACCAGTCGCCCCAGATGTCGTTCACCTGCTTCATGCCTAGCGACACCCTGCGATTCTCGGGATCGATCCGCAACACCTTCGCGGTTATCGGCTCGCCCTTCTTGAACACTTCGTGCGGGTTCTTCACCCGGCCGGTCCAGCTCACATCGCCAACATGCACCAGCCCGTCGAAACCGTCTTCGATTTCTATGAACGCGCCAAACTCCGCAATGTTCCGTACCTTGCCGGTTACTACGGTGCCGACGGGGTATTTCTCCGCCACGAGCAGCCATGGATCTGCCTGCGCCTGTTTCATACCCAAGGAAACGCGCCGGTCACTCGGCTTGATGTCCAGCACTACCACGTCCACTTCTTCGCCGGCCTTCACCACCTTCGACGGGTGCGTGGGCTTTTTCGACCAGCTCATCTCCGTTACGTGCACCAGTCCTTCGATGCCCTGTTCCAGCTCGACGAAGGCGCCGTAATCCACCACGCCTACCACCTTGCCCTTGTACTTGCCGCCAGCGGGATACCGTTCTGCCGCATCCACCCACGGGTCCTTGGCCATTTGCTTCAGGCCCAGGGATACGCGCTGCTTGTCCTTGTCAAACTTCAAAATCATTACGTCGAGTTCCTGCTCCGGCTTCACCACGTCGCTGGGATGACGCACGCGTCCCCAGCTCAGATCCGTCAGGTGCAGCAACCCGTCAATGCCGCCCAGGTCCACGAACGCTCCGTAGTCCGTCACGTTCTTCACAGTGCCATGGACCACTTGCCCTTCACTCAGCTTTTCCATCAACTCCGCACGCTTGGCGTGCAGATCTTCTTCAAGCAGCGCTCGCCGGCTCACTACCACATTGCCGCGCCGCCTGTTCAGCTTCGTGATGCGTACTTGCAATTCCTGCCCCATCAGGCCGTCCAGGTTTGCCGTTGGGCGCAGGTCATACTGCGAACCCGGCAGGAACGCGCGTACGCCGCCCACATCCACCACCAGGCCGCCTTTGATGCGGTCCACTACCTTCGCCGTGATCGTTTCCTTGGCTTTGTACTGCGCGTCTATTCTTTCCCACGTCCGACGACGCAGCACCTTCTGGTAGGACAGTATGACGAAGCCATCCTTGTGCTCACCCGTACGCTGCACTTCAATCGTCTGGTCCGGGTCAGGCCGCGGAATGTCCGTCTCCGTGAACTCCACCGCCGGAACCAGGCCCTCGGTTTTTCCGCCGAGGCTCACCACCACGCCCTGTTCCGTGAATGCCACTACCTTCACTTCAATAATTTCGTTTTGCGACGCGGTTTCCTGTGGCTCGCTGTACTGCTCGATCAGCTTGCTCATCTCTTCCGCGCCGGCGGCCTCTTCGGCTGCCGCCGCTGCTTCCGCGTCCACAACTGCGGCTTGTGCGTGCGCTTCCGCCGTCGCGTGGGCCTCTTCAGGCTTCACGTGTTCAACGTGCGCAGGCGTAGCCGGCGTGGTGCTCGCCGCGGCTGCTTCTGCCGCTTGTGGTTCGGCTGCGGGCGTCTCAACGCTGGGAGTCGCTTCTTCTTTCGGGGTGGTTTCGCTTGCCTGGGCTGCTGCGGTTCCTGTTGCAGAAGATACGGGGTTATCGTGGTCTGATGACATGTCAATCGCCTCCGGGATTTGTATCCCTGTTTTTGTCGAGTCAATCCTTGCTTGGTCCCTACCGGGGTGATGCAAGGAGGGTTACAACGGGGCAGTGCAGAAAATTGAACTGCTTCGCAGTAACTCGTTAACGTTCACTTGGATGCCGCGAACATGGCTGAACGCCGCACCCCTCTTACTTACAAAGGATACCTGCCACCTAAACCCCTGTCAATCAAAGGGAATTTATGGCCTCCATGAATTTCCGTGGGGCGGCGAACGCGTCGCTTGGCTTCCGTTAGAGAAGAGAATGCACTTCGTCCTTTTGTTAGGCTCTTGCCCGCCCCGCCTGCCGCGTCTCTCGCCGAAAGTCCGGCGCACTTACCGTCACCGTCCGGCACATCTCATACAAGCGCGACCTCATTCGCGCACCGATGCGGTCGGCCAACGTATCTTCTTTCACCATTACGCGGCGTCCGTCCGGCAGTGGCGCGCCCTCTGCCTGGCCTACCGTTTCGTCTGCATAGTTTGTCGTTAAGATTGTCATTCGTTGCTCGTTATAACGCGCGTTTAGCACCAATCCAATAATATCCAGCACCCAGGCCGAGGGTTTGCTCGCCCCAAGATCGTCCAGCACCAGAATTTCCGCCGCGCGCACCGGCTCCAGCACGCCCATCTCGGTGGATTCGCTCGCCGGGTTATAGCTCGCCTGAATCTCCTTCAACAATTCCCGGTAGTCGCAAAATAATCCTCCGTGCCCCCGCCGGATCAGTTCCTTCAATCCCGCCACTGCCAGATGCGTCTTCCCCGTGCCCGAAGGCCCCATCAGCAACAATCCCTTCTCCGCCGCTGGATACTCGCGCACAAATCCCTGCATCAAAAGCTTCGCCTGCTTGATCGAATGCTCGTGATCCGCAGTCCAAGTCTTCCCATCCGCCAGATCCGTCGCGTAACTCTCAAAATCGCAATGCTCATACCGCCTCGGAATCCGTGCTCGCTCCATCACCAAGCCCGCGCGCTCTTCCATTCCACAATCGCAAGCTACCGCCATGCTGCCCGGCGCACCATCCTTCCGCGCCACCAGCTTCCATCCCGTCCCTCGGCAAACCGTGCAATCCTCTCGTGCCATGGTCTTCCTCTGGAGAGCGGGAGCTTGCTCCCGCTCTAGCGGACCAGACTATTCGTCCGAACAATCCGCCTTCTCAATCGCGTCAAGCAGCCAACACTCTTCGTCAACCGCCATCATACGTCCCAATTCGCCACGTCACAATCGGCCTGCCCTGCGGAAATCTGTGCACAAAAACAAAAAAGCCCCGAACCAATCGGGGAATCACCTACAACCTACAATTGAAAACTTACAACTACGCCTATTTTCCCGATCGCGGTATCGCCTTTACAATCGCCGTCCTCGAAGGTTTCTCTTCGGTTCGCGCCATCCGCGACAATTCCTGCTGCACCACATGCGCAAACTCGCCCATCTGCCGTTCCATCTCGATCATTTTCTCGCGCATATTCAAGATAATCTCGATCCCCGCCAAATTCACGCCCATATCCCGCGCCAGCGTCAAGATCACATCCAGCCGCTCCAGGTCCGAATCCGTATACAATCGCGTGTTCCCCTGCGATCGCGATGGCTTCAGCAAGCCCACGCGCTCATACAGCCGCAGCGTCTGCGGGTGCAATTTATAAAGCTCCGCCACCGCACTGATCATGTACCCGGCCTTGGCACGCTTTCTTGTTTTAACTGGCATGTGCGTATCGAGTTCTTAGTCAAAAGTTCTCAGTTTTAAGTAAACCAACCGCCAACGCCTTACTTGGAACTTAAGACTAGTTATCAAAAACTTCCTTTTCACCGAGGCACTACTTAAAACTTAAGACTAATTACTTACAACTCTTCACGCTCCCGCCTTCGCAAACAAATCCTTGCGCGGATCGGCCGGCTCAATCCCTTCCAGCTCCTTCATCAAGTTCCGCACGCGCTCGTCGGTCGGCTCAGGCACGATCACCTGGATCTCCACGTACTGATCTCCGCGCGCTCCGCTCTTTCCGTGCGGCACGCCTTTTTCCTTCAGCCGCAGCATCTTCCCGCTATTTGTCGCCGGAGGAATACGCACCAGCGACCTTCCATCAATCGTCGGAACTTCAATCTTTGCACCCAGAGAAGCCTCTGGCACCGTCACGGGCACCTTGGTGTACAAATCATTCCCGCGGCGTTCGAAATACGCATGTGGCTTCACCACCACCTGCAAGTACAAATCGCCGGCAGGCGCGCCCATCGTCCCTGCATTGCCCTTGCCCGGCACGCGCACCCGCCCGCCATTTGCCACTCCGGGCGGGATGCGCACGTCAATCGTTTCCGTCCGTCGTACGCGCCCTTCGCCGCCGCATGTCCGGCACGGCGTACGCAGCTTGCCGGTGCCGCCGCAACGTGTGCACGGCACGTTAAAGCGCATCTTCCCCGCAGTCTGTTGAATTGACCCTTTTCCATCACACGTCGGGCAGGTCTGCGGCGTTCCTACAGCTCCCGTCCCCTGGCACGTCTCGCAAGCATCCATTCGCGTGATTTGCAGCTTCTTCACCGCGCCGCGAACGGAGTCCCAAAAATCAATTTCAATCTGATATTCCAGGTCGCCGCCGGGCTCATGTTCTTGTTCCACCGCTGCCCCGCCCCGGTGCCCGCTAAAAAACTGGCCGAACAGATCACGGAAGCTCGAGCCGCCACCCTGCTGCTGTTGCTGCTGCCCGCCAAAATCGAATCCGCCGAAATCGAAGTTTACGTTTCCCGAGCCGGTATCCGCTCCCCCGCCATATCCGGCTGGTGGCGCGTTGTCGCTGTAGAAGCCGTACTGGTCGTACATTTCGCGCTTCTTCGTGTCGGAAAGCACGTCGTAGGCTTCCTGCAACTGCTTAAATTTCTCTTCGGATGATTTGTCGCCCGGATTCAAATCGGGGTGATACTTCCGTGCCAGCTTACGAAAAGCCGTGCGAATATCCTTCGCCGTCGCCTTCCGCGGCACTCCCAGCAGTTCGTAATAGTCTTGTTTTGCGCCAGTCGGCATGAATCTCTTTGTGTAGCGGCCGGTCTTCACACCGATCCGCTTCCTTCTCTTCCGTTTTGCGCGCAGAGGCCAACGCAGGCCCCTGCACACAATCCGCAAACTCACTGTCAACCGAGACCAGAGACTTTCACTGCCCTCCGGATCCTGATAACAGACAACATCCTCATTCAGTTTCTTGTGGCCGCCCGTATCCAAGGGAGTGGAACAAGCACGAGCCAAGCTTCTTCCTCTTCCAACTTAGAACTTAAGACTGAGAACTGACAACTTTCTTAATTCGGCTTCTTGTTCTCGTCCACGTCCACATACTCGGCGTCGATCACGTCGCCAGGCTTATGCCCGCCCGCCGCGCTCCCGCCGCCTGTGGATCCGGATGACGCACCCGCCCCAGCCGCGCCGGCTTGCTCGGCGCCGCTGGCCGTTTGCGCCTTCTTGTACAGTTCTTCCGCCATCTTGTGCAGCGTCTTCTCCACATTCTCGGTGGCAGCCCGCAACCGTGCCACGCTGCCTTCATTCATGGCCTTCTTCGCGTCTTCCAACGCCTCTTCGGCGTGCTTCACGTCGCTTTCTGCCAGCTTGTCGCGGTTTTCGCGGATGGTCTTTTCCGCCTGGTAGACGATTCCGTCCAGCCGGTTTCGCGCCTCCACCTCTTCCATGCGCTTGCGGTCGTCCTCGGCATGCGATTCCGCCTCGGTCCGCATTTTTTCCGCTTCTTCCTTGCTCAAGCCTGTGGAAGCAGTGATGGTGATCTTCTGCTCCTTGTTCGTGGCCTTGTCCTTTGCGCTCACGTTCAAGATGCCGTTGGCATCAATGTCAAACGTCACTTCAATCTGGGGTATGCCGCGTGGCGCCGGGGGAATTCCGTCCAACTTGAAAGTGCCCAGCGAC
>CAYOOS010000026.1:0-19245 GCA_964405585.1 uncultured Acidobacteriaceae bacterium
ATGCGGGGCAATGGACTTCGCGGTCGTTTCCACGTAGCTGAGATCGGGTTCGCGGTACTCGTTCAAGGGAGTGGGCACGCAGATTATGATGGCGTCGGCTTCCTTGAGCTTGGAGAAATCCGTGGTGGCATGGAAGTGGCGACTGTTCACATACTGCTGAATCTTGGTCTGCTGGATGTGCTCGATATACGACTTGCCGGCGTTGAGGAGTTTTACTTTTTCGGGGTCGGTATCAAAGCCGGTAACTTTGTGGCCAGCCTCCGCGAAGCGCAATGCAAGGGGAAGACCGACATAACCGCAACCCATGATGGCCACTTTGAGCGTGGCGCCTTTGAAGAATTCGGGTTTTCTATCTGTTGCCATGAAGGGAACATGCTCCTATCGGAATTTGTGCGCAGTGCTGGGCCTAAGGCCAAGGAGATAAACAACATAGGAACTATAGCAGTTTTGGCGAGAGCGCTTGAAGAGAAGTCTGGAAATGTTTCGAATAATTCACACTTTGGACCGGGGGAGTAATCGGGAAGATCGTTGCCTTTCCGCGGTGCAGGGGTGAAGATAAACGCAACGCAAATGGTTGACAACTTTCGATTTGGCGGATGTGCCGCCAATTTGCCATGATCCTCGTGGTGCTCCTGCTCGGGCTTGCGGTCGGGGTGCTCGTGGGACTGCTGGGCATTGGTGGAGGTGTGGTGCTGGTGCCGGCGATGGTGTACCTGCTGCATTATGACCAGCACCTTGCTCAGGGAACGTCTCTGTTTATTCTGCTGCCGCCGATTGGATTGGGCGGACTGCTGCAGTATTGGAAGAATGGCCAGGTGGACTTGCGCGCCGGAATTTACTGCGCGGTTGGCTTTCTGTTGGGCGGTTATGGGGGAGGCCTTGTTGCGGTGCCCATGCCTTCGCGGTACCTGCAAGGGACGTTCGGGTTTTTCTTGATGCTGTCGGCGGTGCTGCTTTGGAAGAAGACGCACCAACCCACAACACCCGCGAGCCAAACGAATAACGAAACCTCGCACAGTCATTTCGAGAGTTTTGGGATTTTTGGAATTGCGGCGTTCTGCGGCGTGGCCGCAGGCATGGTGGGAATCGGGGGCGGAGTGCTGCTGGTACCGTTGCTGGGACTGCTGTTTGGTTTCAGCCAGCACAAAGCTCAAGGGACAAGCCTCGTGGCGTTGATACCTCCAACAGGACTATTGGCGTTTATGGAGTATGCAAAAGCGGGCTACGTGCGCTGGGATACCGGGTTATTGCTGATCCCGGGGGTTTTTGTGGGTGGGATACTGGGTGGAAAACTGGCGCGGAAGTTGAATGCCACGCGGATGCGGCAGGTATTTGCAGCGCTGATGTTTCTGCTGGGCGTATGGCAAGTCTTTTCCGCGTGGCGCGGGTAACGCATACTAGAGAGCCATGGTCGACCTACATTCGCATATACTTCCCGGGCTCGATGACGGAGCGAAATCCATCGAAGAGGCGCTGGCCATGGCCGAAGACGCCATCGCCGATGGAATCACACACGTAGTGGGGACGCCGCATTCGAGTTCCAATTACGCTTTTGATTTTGTAAAGGTGCAAGAAGCGCGCAATGCAGTGAGCGAGAAACTCGCGGCTAGGCTCACCCTGGCGACGGGATGCGATTTCCATCTCAACCCGGAAAATCTGGCGGCTATTCGAGCGGATGCAGCCCCCTACTGCGTCAACCAGAAAGATTATCTGCTGGTGGAGTTCAACGAATTTTCCATCCCTCCATCAATGGACCAGACGCTGCACGAACTGCAGCTTGCCGGTTTGCGCCCGGTGATCACGCACCCGGAGCGGAACGGGATTTTGCGGACGCAGCCGGATCGCTTGTTGCGATGGGTAAGCCTGGGCTGTTATGTGCAAGTCACAGCTGGATCGCTATCGGGGATTTTTGGCCCAGGCGCGAAGGCAGATGCCTGGACGTGGATCGCCCGGGGGCTGGTGCACTTCATTGCCAGCGACGCGCATAATACGGCGCGTAGGCCGCTAAAGCTGAAGTTTGCATATGACGCGGTAGCGGAACAGTTTGGAGAGGAAAGAGCGAAGGCTCTGCTGGTAGACAATCCGATGGCTGCGTTCGAAGGACGGGCGCTCCCGTATGTTCCGGAGATTTCGACTTATCCACCACGGGCAAAACGGAAACGATTCATTTTCTTTTAGAGAGTCTGTCTGGAAAGGCGCCGCAGAATTATGCGGCGGGCCGCAAGGGCAACCCCGCCCACGCGTTTAGCAGGCCGAGCACTTCTCTTACGACATCCAATACATCGCTGGTATTTCGCCACCAGTGATCGGCATCGAAAGAATCATCCGAAACGCCGTGGACAATGGCCTCTCCGCCCGCCCCATTGAGTTGTTTCCAGAGGGTGCGAGTGCGACGCGTGTGCACTTTGGAAGTCACCAGAATCACGCGGCGCGGATTACTTTGGGAAAGAGCTTTTTCGATGGTGGCCATTTCATCCGCGGTATTGACGATGGGCGGATCCAATACGTGAATGGCGGATTCGGGGACGCCCTCGTGGAGGAGGATCAGCTTGTCGTAGACATCTTCCCCCTGGTAAGGCACGGAGAGTTGTGAGAGCGTTGCACCCGGCTCCGCGGAATGGGTCAGCCAAACCTGCGGCGCGTATCCTTGTTTGTAGACTTTGGCGGCTTCGAGCGCCCGGCTGGGCATGCGGCCGCTCAAAACCGCGATGGCCACGGCGTTTTGCAGCGGATCCTCGACGATGAGCCAGCGGCCGAGATGAAAGAAGGCGAAGAGACAGGCGCTGATTATAGCGAGGACGAGGAAGGGCCAAAGGCGCAGCTTACGAGCCGATTGCGTTGGGAGCAAGGTGGCAGTGAGAACATTCCCCATGGCAGCGCATCGTAACGTGTGGAATGCTGCGGGTCAAACGAGTATCGGAACGAACACGCCGAGGGAATCGTCGCGCAATTCTCCCGGGCCACGCGCTAGACTTAAGAACTTGGATTCGCCCGGAGGATGCATGCGAGCGGTGGTGACAGGAGGCGCGGGGTTCCTGGGGTCGCACCTTTGCGATCGATTGCTGGCCGAAGGCTGGGAAGTGTTGGCGCTGGACAATCTGGTAACGGGAGACGCGGAGAACCTGGCACATTTGAAGAGCAATCCCAAGTTTCAGCTTGAGCGGCGAAACGTGAATGATCCGTTCCTGGTGGATGGGGAAGTGAGATACGTATTCCATTTTGCATCGCCGGCAAGCCCTCCGGATTACCTGAAGCATCCGATTGAGACACTGAAGGTGGGGTCGGTCGCCACCATGCGCACGTTGGACCTGGCCATGACCAAGAAGGCGAAGTATCTGCTGGCTTCTACCAGTGAGTGCTATGGCGACCCGGAAGTTTCCCCGCAAAGCGAAAGTTACTGGGGCCATGTGAATCCAGTGGGGCCACGCAGCGTCTACGACGAGGCCAAACGATTTGCGGAAGCGACAACGATGGCCTATCACCGCTACCACGGCCTGGATACCCACATCGTGCGGATTTTCAATACGTATGGACCGCGGATGCGATTGAACGATGGCCGGGCTTTGCCGAATTTTGTCTTCCAGGCTCTCAGCGGACAGACGCTTACGGTGTATGGCGACGGGAAGCAGACACGGAGTTTCTGCTATGTTTCGGACTTAATCGAGGGAATCTACCGGCTCAGCCAGTCCGAGGAACACTATCCCACGAACATTGGGAATCCGGCGGAATTGACGATTTACGAATTCGCGGAACGCATTCGCGCGCACTTTCCGAACGCACCGGCCATCGTCCACAAACCCCTGCCAGAAGACGATCCGAAACAGCGCTGCCCGGACATCTCGAAGGCGAAGAAGTTGCTGGGATGGGAGCCGAAGGTGAGCCTGGAGGAAGGACTGCGGCTGACGCTGGAGTACTTCAAGGTGCAATTCGGCAGGATGACGGCGAAGCCGTGAATTTGTGAAACCGACGCCTATTGGTGGCGTCAGGCTCGTCCAAACGAGTGATAGTCGAATCCCAATTCCCGCATTTTCTTTGGCGAAAAGAGGTTGCGGCCGTCGACCACCAGCCGACGGGCCATGAGTTTTCCGGCACGTTCCCAATCAAGGTTGCGGAAGACCTGCCACTCCGTGCAAATCAAAGCGGCATCCGCCTGCTTCAGGGCTTCGTAGGGATCTTCGTGATAGACGACCTGCGGGAAAATGGGCCTGGTGCGGGCGATGGCTTCTGGATCGGTGGCGTGGATGATGGCGCCTTCGTCCAGGAGTTTGCGGATTATTTCCAGCGCAGGTGCGAAGCGAATGTCGTCGGTATTGGCTTTGAAGGCTAGGCCAAGCACGGCAACGCGTTTACCCTTGATGACCCACAAAGCGTTGTGAATCTTCTCGAAGAAGCGTTCGATGCGTTGCTTATTCACGCGCTCAGCGGCCTTCAGCATATCGAAGTTGACGCCGACCGAGGCGGAGAGGTGAATGAACGCTTGAATGTCTTTAGGGAAGCAGAAGCCGCCAAAGCCCAAGCCCGCCTTTAGGAATTGCGTTCCGATGCGGGGATCGAGCCCCATCGCGTGAGTGACTTCCTCGACATCGGCGCCAATCCGCTCGCAGAGATCCGAAATGACGTTGGCGTAACTGATCTTCAGGGCCAGAAAGGAGTTCGATGCGTGCTTGATCAGTTCGGCGCTGTTGATGGTGGTGACGAGCAACTCGCCGGCGGGTTTCTTAGGGCAACCGTTCGGATGGACGGGGCAGTGGAATTTTCTATCGAGGATGGGCTGGTAAATTTCGCGCAGCTTGGCGGCGGAGGTATCGTCCTCCACGCCGACAACGATGCGGTCGGGATGAAAGAAATCGCTAACCGCGGTGCCTTCGCGCAGGAATTCGGGATTTGAAGCGACCTGGAATTTCGGCCCGCCCGCCGGGGAATACGCTGCGAGCGCTTTCTGAAGCTGCACGCCGGTGAGGGCCGGAACGGTGCTTTTCTCGACGACCAATTTTGGAGAGCGCGCTTCGGTGGCAACCTGACGAGCTACGTGGTCGATGGCGGAGAGGTCAGCCTCGCCGCTTTCTTTTGGCGGTGTACCAACACAAATAAAAATTACTTCACCGTTGCGGATAGCCGCGCCGGCATCTGAAGTGTACGAGATCTTCTTGTCGACCACGGCACGCTTGAGCACTTCGTCGAGATGCTCTTCGTAGATGGGGACTTTGCCCGCTTTGAGCTGGTCAATACGCTTTTCGTCAACGTCCGTGCAAAAGACTTCATGACCTGCCGCCGCAAGGCACGCACCGGTGACCAGGCCAACGTAACCACAACCGATTACCGTAAGACGCACTTTAGTTGCTCCGTTTCCAGGAATAGCACCTTGAATGGAGAAAGGAACATCCCCGCCGCACTGGTACGGCGCCACGACGATGATGCAGCGCCAAATTTCTAGCAACCGGGTTAGGGCCTACCTCTTTCCAAGGAGAAGACCACGAAGTCCCAGAAGAACCAGGCGAGGCTGGCGACGAACCACGTTCCAAAGCAGGCGCGTGGACTCATCGCGATTGATCTCGCCGAGCGATTCCCGGGTGGAGGCGCTAAGCAGATCGACCAGGCTCGAATAATCTTTTTGTTGGAAGTAATGCAAGGTTCGTCGGATGAGCCAATGTGTGCGCAATTCGCGCCGCAAGGCACGCAATTCGTGGCTACTCCTCTGCAATATAGCATCAGCGACCCCGCGCGCGCCGCGAAATCCCGTGACAATCCCGCCGACGGTCGAGACTTTAACTTGCGCGGCCGCGTCGCCGACCAGGTAGACGTCGCCATTGCCGACCCGGCGCTGTACGGGAATCCAGCGTTTATAAACGGGAATACGCGCGCCTTGCCACTCCAGCGGCTCGAAGCCTTTCCTTTCCAAAAAGCGGTCAAAACAGCGTTTGGTAGCTTGACCCTGTTCACCGATAACACCGACAGCAGCGCGTTCGCGAGATTCCGGGATCAGCCAGTAGAAATAAGGCGTGTCGTCCGGAATGAACCACACGCGAGTGGTGTCAGGAGGGCAGTCCTTGGGGAGCTTCACAACCGCTTGCATGAGTGGAACCGTTTCGACGGGAGGCCATCCGGCGGCTTTGGCGACACGGCTGACGGCGCCATCGGCACCCACAACGCTCGAAGCGTGCAGTTCCTGGCGCAGGCCCCCGCGATCAATTTCAACGCGTAAGCCGTGTCCGTTCGGCGAAAGCCCAAGAAAACGGGTGTCGTATTCGACGGAAGCACCGGCCACCTGGGCATCTTGGGCAAGAGCGGGGATCAAGCGGGAACGCTCGATGATGAGGTCTGGCCGATGGAGGGGAACCACGGCAGACCGCCCATCGGTGAAAAGCTCGAAACGGCGAATTTCGTTCAGGATGCTGGCTCGCGCGATGGGGCCAAGTTGGTTCTTGAAATGGTCGGTGACGATCAGGGTGCGGGAAGTAGGGTCCGAAGTAGGCTGGGATTCCAGGACGCGCACAGTTCGGCCGCCGCGCGCCACGTGGGTAGCTGTGTATAAACCCGCCGCGGAGCCACCAACGACGACAACTTCACCGGCGTCCCGGTTCTGCCGGGACTCGTTTTCTACGTTTTCCACCGTGCGTGCTTCACCCTGTTGAAGGAATGCGCCTTGCGCGTCCTGCCCTTGCTCCAGACCCGCACCACCCCAAGGCTCCAATATCTACCAGCGAGCGGACTGCGTCAGAAAGTATAGCGAATCCTGTGTCCCGGGCCAAACATGAGGGAGGAAATAGAAACCTCCGCCTTGGGCAAGATTCTGGGCGGCATCAGGCGGCAGTTCTATCCAATTGGCGCTCGTAAGGGGCCCGTTCCAGCCAAGCGACAGCGGGTAGCATGGAAATCATAACCAGCGCGCCGACGAGGATTGCACCGGTTGTCGACAAGTAAGTGACCAGCACTGCCGCGCAACCGCACACGGCACCGGCCAGATACATTGCAAGAACGGCGCCACGCTGTCCCAGGCCAAGATTGGCCAAGCGGTGGGCGGAATGGTCCTTGCCTGGGGTGGAAAAGGGCAGCAATCCGCGACGTGATCGGGAGATAGTCACGAGCGTGGTGTCAAAAATCGTGGCGCAGAGGATGAGAACCGGAGCCAGCCAACTGGCGGCCGTATTAGCGTGTTCGAGCCGGAGCTTCAGCGCCAACGTGGCCATAAGAAACCCTAGAAACATCGCCCCGCCATCACCCATGAAAATTTTGGCGGGCTTAAAATTCCAGCGCAGGAATCCAGCGGCAGCCCCCAGGACTGCGGCGGCAAGCGTGGTGACGAGCGTCTGGCCGTTCAGGTAGGCGATCAACGCGAAGAATACGGATGCCATGGCGGCAACGCCGGCGCACAGGCCATCCATGTGATCAAGAATGCTGAAGGAGGCGGTGATGCCGACGACCCAGAGAATCGTAAGCGCGGCATCGAGCCATTGGCCAGCGTGGCCGCCGAGCAAAACGCTGAAGACCTGGGCGTGGATGCCGCTTGCAAGAAGAATTACGGCGGCCAGGGGCATGCCGATGAAAAGTTTGACCTGGTGATGAAGCCAGCCGCGGTCATCGAGGAAACCAACTATCGCGACCAAAGTGGCGCCGGTGACGATGCCGAAACTCTGTGCCCGGGCGGGGCCGTCAAACGCGATGAGTACGGCTAACATCACGCCGCTATACATCGCCAAACCACCCAACAAGGGAATGGGCTTCAGGTGAACTTTACGGGGGCCAGGCAAATCCACCATGCCCACACGAATAGCCAACGCACGCACTGGCACCGTTAGCACCAGCGATGCTGACAAAGCGATTAGAAACGCCAGCAGGCCCGCACTCATGCACCCTCATCACTCGTTCTGGCGAAACTAGCCCGGGCGAGACGGCCAGACGTTCACAGAGACGATGCCGGTTTGGGATCCGGCTCCCAAGTCGTTGCTAGGACGGCGGCCGAGAGAAGCCTCCGTTGCTGCTCCACGCAGCCCGTACACGATAACGCGAAACGGCCACGAATGCCAGAAAAAATGCGCACCTTCCCCAGTTAATTTATCTTCTAACAATTTTCAAATTATTAGACGGTAATATGACTCACATGACTTGCGGAGCGCGTTGCCGATCCGCGATGGCCTGAAATCTGCTCCCGCCGCAAAACTAAACGCCATCATGGATGGATTGCAGCGTGAACGAGTTCAACCAATTTGGCGAGTTCCTTGCTCCTCTCGTATTCGGGAGCGGTGGCGATTGCCGCTGCGCCCATGCTTCGAAGAAGATCCGCGTTGTGGGAGAGGTCCCTCATGGCTTGGACTAACCGCGCGGGATCATCCGGGTCAGCGGCGATCGCAAAACCTTTCCCCGTGCCGATGGAGACTACATCGCATTCTGCTGGCGCAATGGCTACGACGGGTTTTCCGGCGGCAAGGATACCGTAAAGCTTACTGGGGACCACGACACCCTCGAGGCCGCGCTTCACTGTGATGACGTGAGCGTCTGGAGCGGCCAGAACGGAGGGGATTTTGCTGCTGGGAAAAAATGGAAGGAAGCGAACATTGGAGAGTCCGGCGGCAGCGGTTTGCAGGCGCTCACGCTCCGCCCCGTCACCCACGAAGACCAGGGCGATCCCGTCTTGCGCAAACTCCCGCGCGGCGGTGAGCAGCGTGTCCCAAGCCCCGTAGAAGCCAAGATTGCCGGCATGCAATAGAACGAAGCGGGAATCGCCGCGAATGAACTGGATGACTTGGGGGTCAAGGGACTGTGTGACGCCTTGAGGTGGGAGATCCGCGCCGTCGCGAACAACCACAACGCGTGCGGGGTCTATCCCCTTAGAGAGGATGCGACGGCGCATGTCGTCGCCGAGCACCACCACTCGAGTAGCACGGCGCAGTGACCAGCGATGCAGTTTCTCCCAGAGGCGGGCGAGGAGACCGGGGGGAACGAGAGAACCTCCCAGAGCCATATCGGGATATAGGTCCCGGATGTTGTAAACGTAGGGTTTGCCTTTGAGCAAGGCGATTAGAGCTCCAACGATGCCTTCGAAGGGTGGGTCGGTCATGGCGAGAATGACGTCGCACGGAAGAAAAAGAGCGCGCGGGACAGCGAGGAACACGTAGCTCGAATAGTTGAGCAGGCGTTTTTTCATTTGAAGGCGGGGATAGTCCGTGGAGCCCACGCGAATGATTTGGACACGACCGAAGTTCTCGGATTGATAAAAGTGCCAAGGCCGGCGTTCGGGCGGATCGTAGGAAGGGCGTCCGCAGAGAACCGTGACATCGTGCTGTTCAGCGAGAGCCTGGACAACGGTTTGCGCCATTTTTGCGGTGGCCGAAGTGTCCGGCGGATAGTAGAGGTTCAAGAGCAGAACGCGCACGTAACGATTGTACAGGCAGAAGGGAGGACGTTGAAGGCGCAGAAAGCACACCGCGCTCTGCAAGAAATGGAACAGTTGGACCATTACCGTTCCTTAGGACAGTTCCGCGGGGCGCCCCGGAATTCTACCGTGTCAGCATCCAGAATCGGGTTGCCGGGAGAGTGTGTGTGAGGAACATACTTCGCGGCGCCAATCTTCTGGCAAAGTCTAGCCGATACCAGGAGGGCAGAATGCAGGAGAACGATCGCTCCAAGCACGTGATTCTTCTGTTGGGGATTTTCTTGTGCGCCTGCGCGTTGCATGCGACGGCTCAGCCGCCAGCTTTACCAGAGGCCGTAACCAGCGCACACACCGTCTTCCTTGTAAACGACACTGGATTCCCGGAGATGCAGTACACATTGGTCTTGGAACTCACGAAATGGGGCCATTTTGAAATTGCGGAAAGCCGCGAGAAGGCCGACTTGGTTCTTTCCTTGAGCACTGGGACGCACGTACGGGCGCTTCCCGATGGAGAGTACCCGCGGCCTACGGGGTTGAACGCGTTTGCAGAGGATGACGTGCCAAAAGGGCACACCCGCGTGGCGCTGCTGGATCCGAAGACGGGAACAACGCTTTGGTCAGACCTGCGCAAGACGGAAGGCGCAAAAGTGAAGAACGGACATCTGCTGGACGGATTGCGCGAAGCCTTTGATAACTATGAAAAGGGCAAGAACCATAAGTAGGGAATAGGGACTTCGCTCTTTTCTCGGGTTTTGTAGTTGTCTATGTTCAGCTGTACTTGGCGGCCAACCCGCGGTCTGCTATACGTACGACGATAGGTTCCTGCCCGAGCGCATCTTTCGGCACCCCCACTATCGGCCCGGGCTCGCTCCAAAAGGGAGTCAACTATGGAAATCACTGTGGAGCATCTGGGCTCGATGCAGTTCGAGATAAAGACGCGTGGCCACGTGATCGTCAGCGATCAGCCGCTGGAAAGCGGCGGATTTGATGAAGGCATGACGCCGCCGGAACTGCTGTTGGCATCTTTGGGTTCGTGCGCTGGTTACTATGCGGCGCAATATCTGCGGAAAAACAAACTGGCGACCGAAGGCACTCGAATTCGGGTAAGCTGCGAAAAGGTCAAGGATCCGGTGGCGCGGCTGACGAACTTCGTAATCGAGGTGGATACGCCGTTGGAATTAACGAAAGAACATCGCAAAGGCGTGGAAAAGGAAGTAGAGCACTGCCTCGTGCATAACACACTGCTGCATCGGCCAAAGATTACATTGAAGGTGGAAGGGCCAGTTGTAGCGCAGAAGTGAACTTCAACCGTCGAACATCCCGCCAAGCAATTTACGAAAAACATTGGCGTGACTCTCTGTGAGGGACGAGA
Organism: uncultured Acidobacteriaceae bacterium; assembly: GCA_964405585.1. Lineage (GTDB taxonomy): Bacteria > Acidobacteriota > Terriglobia > Acidiferrales > UBA7541 > Acidiferrum. Next base: position 10,743 of record CAYOOS010000026.1, read on the forward strand.
GGAATCACGGACGTGTGATGAGGACGTCGCCGAGGACAAGCGCATCCATCTGTGTGCGCAGAAAACAATCCAAGGCTTCTTCAGGGCGGCAGACGATCGGTTCGTTGTCATTGAACGAAGTGTTCAAGACCACGGGCACGCCGGTCTGGCGTTCAAATTCGCTAATCAGAGCGTGGTAGCGGGTGTTCGCTTCGCGGGTAACCGTTTGAAGGCGTCCGGTGCCATCCACGTGAGTGGGCGCGGGAATTTTGTCGCGCTTATCGGGATGCACGGAATAGGCCAAGTTCATGAACGGGGATGGGTAGGACTTGGCGAACCACTCGCTGGTTTTTTCCGCGAGGATGGAAGGCGCGAAGGGGCGAAAGATTTCGCGATGCTTGATGCGCTGATTGAGAATTTCCTTCATTTCCGGGCGGCGGGGATCGGCGACAATGCTGCGATTGCCCAGCGCGCGCGGGCCCCATTCCGCGCGCCCCTGATACCATCCAAGGATTTTCCCTTCGGCGATGGCAGCGGCGGTTCGGTGCATCAACTCTGATTCTGTTAGCGCCGCTATGGTGTAGCCGCCTTGAGAGACGGGACTGGCTTGAATGGCGGCAGAAATTTCCGCGTGCGTGTAGCTCGGGCCCCAATTGGCATGGTCCATGACAAAGGAGCGAGGCTGCCCGAGCAATTGATGCCAAACATAGTAGGCGGCGCCGACGGCTAATCCCGCGTCGCCCGCAGCGGGATGAACGTAGACCTGCTCGAAGGGAGTGGCGTCAAAAATCTTTCCATTGGCAACGCAATTGAAAGCTACTCCGCCGGCGAGACACACGGCTTTTGCGCCGGTTTGCGTAGCCAGCTTTTTGAGCATGCCCAGATACACTTCCTCGAGGCGCGCTTGCAGTGAGGCAGCTAGATCACGGTGGCGCTGTTCGAGAGGTTCCTCGGGAAGGCGAGCGGCGCCGCCAAGTTTCTTCGGCATTGTCTCAGAGAACATTTTGCCGAGAACAGGAGTTTTGTCCGAATCTGCCCAGGACATTTCCGGGCCGGTCTTGTGATGCGTGAAATAGTCGAGGCCGAGGCGGAAGCCAAAGTCACCGCCGTTGACGTTGAAGCGGACGATGTCGCGAAAAGCGTCGAGATATTGCGGTTGGCCGTAGGCGGCAAGGCCCATCACTTTATATTCGTCGCCGAATTTTAAGAAGCCGAGATATTGCGTGACGGCACTGTAATAGAGACCGAGCGAGTGCGGGAAAGCGATGGCCCCGTCAATGTGCATGCGATTGCCGCGACCGGTACCCCACATGGAACTGGCAAAATCGCCCAGGCCGTCGGCGGATAGCAGCGCGGCGTGTTCAAACGGAGAAACGAAATAGGCGCTTGCCAGATGGGCCTGATGGTGCTCGACACGATGAAAAGTGGCTTTGATCTTCGCGGGATCGCTGTCAAAGGCCCAGGCAAGCGCTGCCGGAATACCCGTAAATTTGGAGATTACCCTGACACGCTCGCGGGCAAAGGAAGGCATGCGCAGCGCATAGAATAGTTTTGTGGCCAGTCGTGCAAAAGGGTTGCGTGGAACGGCCACGTGATCAATATCAGCGAGGGTTAGTCCCGCTTCCTTCAAGCAGTAGCGAATCGCAGCCGCGGGGAATCCCGCCGCGTACTTGACGCGATTGAAGCGTTCTTCCTCGACCGCGGCGATAAGCCTGCCGTCACAAACCAGCGCTGCTGAAGCGTTGCCGTGGTACGCATTGATTCCGAGTATGTTCATGTCCAGAGCTATCAGTTTACCTCTGTTGACCGCGCAGGGTTTCCCATGACGAGTATAGAAGGCGAAATTCCCCGGTCAGGACAAATGCCGCCGGCACCATTCATTCAGCACATAAAGCGACCATGGGCGGGACCATGTTGTCTGACCGCGCAGAAAATTATCCCACACCGTGCTGATGCCTGCTGGATGCAAATGAGGCGCGAGGGCTGGCGTCAAGCTTGCGAAACTCGCCTGGATTTGCGAACGTAGCGCTCCACGCAGCCATTCTTCCCAAGGCAGTGTGAAAGTGCGCTTTTTCTGGTGCAGGATTTCTGGTGGAAGAAGGTCCTGAACGGCGGCGACGAGCAAGGCCTTGTGGCGGCCGGGTTGCACGCGTGCTTGATCGGGCAGGGCGCACATGAATTCGACGAGCGACGTATCCAGCAAAGGCACGCGCACTTCCAGCGAGCGATTCATGCTTACCGAATCCGTGTCGTGGAGAAGAACGCTGGCCATGTATGTGCGCAATTCGAGCCAGGAGATGCCGGCGACCGGTTCAAGGAGGCGCGCCTGATCAGCGACGCGTTCGAGCCAGGCGAGCCACGTGGGATCGAGAGTGACGCCATCGGCAGAAACCGTGCTGCTGCGAAAGCGCGGCTCGGTGAGCTGCCGCAATTCGGACGGTGGAAATAAAAGCCGTGTGAAGAAATAAGAATGCGGAAGCGCATCGGGCATGAGCCAGGCGTCGGTAGCCTTGCGAATAGCGTCGGCCGAGCCGCGATGCCCAAGTAACGCCTTGACAAGTGGAGAACCGATGCGGCGGAAAACTCCTGGAACGAAGCGGGCGACGACATCGAGGCGCATCAATTGAGGAGTGTCCGCAAAGCTTTGATAGCCGGCGAAAAGCTCATCGCCACCGAGGCCGGAGAGGGCCACTTTCAAGCCGACTTGGCGCGCTGCCCAGGAAACGAAATACGTGTTGATGCCATCCATGGAGGGCTGATCGAGAGCCGCAACCGCTTCCTCCAGGCGAACGAGCATGTCGCTGTCCTGCAAAGGCACATCGGTGTGTTGCGTGCCAGTGTGCCTGGCCACCACACCTGCTAGCGGACCTTCGTCAAAGGCTGTATCGGGAAACGTGAGCGTAAAGCTGCGGATGCCGGGCTGTTGCCGTGCAGCTATCTCGGCGATAGCGCTGGAGTCCAGTCCGCTGGAAAGAAAAAGTCCCACAGGAACATCGGCAAGCAGGTGTCCGCGGATGGAATCCTCAAGAAGTGCGCGCAAACGTGGAACGGCAGAGCCGAAATCGCGAGGCCGCCTGGGATCGCGCGCTGCGGAACTTTGCAATGGATCCCACCAGGGCCGCGCCCGCGGCACTTTGCGGCGATCGGGGAGATGAAGGAGCAGGCGATGTCCCGGCGGCAGCGAGAAAGCATTTTCAATCAGGGTGACAGGTTCGGAGACGCTTCCGAACAAAAGATAAGACGTAAGGGCATCGGGGGAGATTTTGCGAGCCAGGGTGCCAGAGGCGAGCAGGGCGCGCAGTTCGGAGGCAAAGGCGAATCCTTCGGATGTTTGCGTGTAATAGAGTGGTTTGATGCCCAGGGGGTCGCGTGCAAGAAAAAGGACTGGCACGGTGGCGAAATGGTTGCGCAGATCGAGGAGGGCAAAAGCAAACATGCCGCGCAATTCGCCGAGAAGATCTTCGCCCCACTCTTCCCAGCCGTGAACGAGAATCTCGGTGTCGGATTGTGTAGTAAAGCGATGCCCCGCCAGGACCAGGCGCTCGCGCAATTCACGGTAGTTGTACAACTCGCCGTTATAGACGACTGCAATGTTGGCGGATTCGTTCCAGAGGGGCTGGTGGCCGCCGGCGAGATCGATAATGCTGAGCCGGCGCATGCCGAGCGCGAGGCCGGGAGCGCTCGGATGATCGGCAAGAAAACCCTCGTCATCCGGGCCTCGATGGCGCATGGCCGCTGCCATGCTTCGCACACGAGACTCAGCCTCTTTGCTGTTGGAAGCGTAAGCAAAACCGCAGATTCCGCACACGCGGCTATTTTATCTCCGGACTGGTGAAAAAAGCCGCAGTGGCGCGCGTCAGGTTGGCCCGCAGATGGAAACGAGGCACTTGTAGGCGATGATCGGCCAGCCAGGCAAGAACCGAGCGGAGAAGTAGGAGGGAGATCAAAGCGTTGACAGAGAGAAATAAATACGCGAAGGAGCGGCGCTCGAGTAAAAGGCTCCAATCCACGGATTCGTCCCAACTCGGAAGAACACGGTCGAGAATCTGGCGCAGAAACAAACCATGGAGAGGCAAGGCCGTAATACGTACGTGGGCGGTGCGTTCGTAAGTGTAATCAACTCCGTAGCGGGGAATTCGACTGGTCGCCTGGCGGAAAAGCTCGGGATTCTGGAGATCACGAACAGTCAGTAAATTGCCGCGAGCGTCCTTTAAGAAAGTCCGGTAGGTGGCGTCCGCCACGACCCAGCGGCCATCGATATAGACTTCAGCGACCACGTGCTTGGCAGTTCGTTGGGGCGTGAGCAGGAGCACGCGGCGAGAAGGGATGCCGGTGCTCCGAGTAAGATTCAGGAACGCGTTCGTGGCCGTTCCGCATACATCCAAAAGTTGGCGGTAATTGAGCGTGTCTTGCGGATCGCGGGCCGAGAGCTGTACAGCTGGCGTTGCCTGATTACGCGGCGGTCCATACAGCATCCAGGCAAGGATAGCCTCAGCCTTTTCTTGCTGAGTGGCGGATTCAGGAATTATGGCGTCGGAAAACCCCTTCAGATATTGACGAACGGAATATTCCCACACACCTGTCCAGGTGGTTGCAACCAGCGCTGCCGCAAGCAGCAAATTGCAGATCCACCAGCTGGAGCGGAAGATTCGGTGGCGGTTCACGGGACGTCCCTTCGGGCCGAGAAATGAATTGTCCTACGAGTTGGGGCGCGTCGCAAGAGCGGCATAGACAGTAATCATCTGTTCAATTGGCTGATTCCAATCCAGAGAGCCGGCGGCGGTGGCACAGCCTGCCTGCAGCCTGGCGTAGAGAGGCTGATCGTGGAGGAGTGCCCGAATGCCGGCCGTCAGGCCGCTTTCGTCATGTTTCACGGCCAGCCCGGCAATGCCGTCGAGCAGAGGGGCGATGCCGCATTGATCGGTGACAATAACCGGTGTGCCAGCGGCCACGGCCTCGGCAGCGGTATTACCGAAGTTCTCGTTCTGCGAGGGCAAAACGAAAATATCGGCGTCGCCATAAGCTTGCCACTTTGCGAGGTCGGCAAGCGGTGGCGAGAAATGCACGCGTCCCATAGGAACAACCGCGGCAGCCGATTTTATCAGTCTGGCGAGCATGCCAGATTCATCAGGGCCAACAAAGGCGAGATGCACTGGAGGTAAGCCGGGCGTTTCGGAGGCCACGACCTTTGCGAAGGCTTGCAGGAGGAGTAGGGGGCTTTTCTTTTCCGAGAGGCGGCCGAGGAACAGGAGGAGTTTCGCTTCCTCCGGAATGCCGAGTGCTTCGCGAAAGCGACCGCGCTCTGGCACGACCGGAGGGCCATCCACACCATTGCGTCGCAGAACAATCTTCTCCTTTGGAATTCCGCCGGCAATAAGTTCGGATTGTTCCTGTTCGGCCGTTACAATGATCGCATTTGCCCCGGCGAGCATTTCGCGCCCGTAGACTCGATGATACATGCGTTTCAGCCAGAGGCTTCGCACCAGCGGCACGAACATGCCGATGGGCTCGACGACATAAGGGACCTTCGCCTCCCGGCACGCAGCGGCCACTCGCGGCCCTAGCAAATCGTAAAGTCCAAAAATGTGAGCGACATCGAAATCCCGTAATCGCGCCCGCAAAAAACCGGCCAAACCCGGATTCCAACTTGTGGCTCGATAGTGCAGCCAATTCACCAGATAAATTGCGGTGACGCCGCCGGCCACGCGCTTTCGGCCGAACGGATTGTCCTCGGCTCGTGGAGCGTTCGGAAATTGTCGAAGGAAACGGTTAAGCCCCCAGTCAGCCGTGAGCACGGTGATCGCGTGGCCGCGAGAGGCGAGACCTTCCGAGAGAGCGCGAACCTTTACGGGCGGACCTCCGAACTCGAAGAAAGGATCATAGCTCTGGGTGACATTCAGGATTCGCATAGTTCGCGGAGAATCTTCTTGAAAGCTTTGGAGAAAACACTAAAACGGAATTCGTTTTGGACGCGTTCGCGGCCTCGCGCGCCCATCTGCCGGGCGAGTTCGGGATTGGAAAGAAGGGTGTCAATCGAGGTGGCCAATTGCACCGGATCGCCATGCTGCACCACGTAACCGGTGACGCCATCCTGGATCACTTCGGGCGCGCCACCATGCGCACCGCCAATCACCGGTTTGCCGCGGGCCATCGCTTCCAGATAGACGAAGCCGAAACCCTCACCGCGGCTGGGCAAAGCAAATACTTCGCAAGCCGCGTAACAGGCGGAGAGTTCACCGTAAGTTAAGCCGGAGAGGAAATGAACGTGGCGTTGGACACCACTTTCTCGCGCGAAGGACTCGAGCCACGCACGGTCATCTCCGGAGCCGATGAGCGCGAGTTGCAACTCCGGCCAGCGGAGGAGAAGGCGGGGCAGCGCAGTCATGAGCGTGTCCATGCCTTTGTAGCGCTCGGTGGCCAGCCATCTACCGACGGTCAGGACAACGCGCCCGGAAGGAAATTCCAGCGGCAAAGTGGCGGCAGGCTCACTGGCGATTTTCGAGTCAAAGTCTGGATCAAGGCCCCAAGGTAGGACGCGAACTCTCTCTGGCCTGACCCCCTGCAGATTGATCACATAGTCTGCAGTGGCAAGGCTGGGAGCAAGCACCAAAGAGGCATTACGCAAGGCCCGCCGACGCAGCGCAGAAAGTGGCTCCCACACTTCGATACCGTGGGTACAAACGATGCTCTTCATCCGCGGCGCCACCACACGCATGGCACGTACAATCGGCCCGAGATTCACATGGGCCGCCAGCACCAGCTTCGGGTGCCTCCTTACCGCTCGCAATGCGCTTGCCGCAAAACGCGCTTTGCCGCGCGCGGCGCCAGTGAAGACGAACTCACGATCGCCCACGCGCATGCGGTGGAGCTCCTGCGTGTCGTTCAAGGTGAGAATGCGGTATTCCACCTGCCGTGAGGCGGCAAATTCGCTGAGAACGGACGCCATGTGGCGGCTGGCTCGCTGGATGCCGCCGGGAGCATCGAGTTCGGGAAAGAGTCCGATGAGCACGCGGTGAGTCTGACAAAACCGCGAGGGCGAATGCAAGGGCTCGTGTCCGGAAAATTTGCGAGCGTGATTCAAGGGCGAGGATTATTTGTCAGGCGGACGAGATCTTGGAGCGAGTCAATATAGAGATCGGCGGGATGCGCCGCGCGGTCATGAACGCCGAAACCATAGTTTACGGCCACAGCCAAGATTCCGGCATTGCGCGCCGTTTGCACATCCACCTCGGAATCACCGATCATCGCGGCCTGCGCGGGAGGCACGCCCAGCTCTTGAAGGATGGCGAGGGCTCCGGCGGGATCGGGTTTCTTTTTCTCGAAGCTGTCTCCACCGTAGATCGAGCGGAAATATTTGGCGAGGCCGAGCCCTTGCAGAATCTCAATACTCATGGTGGTGGGCTTGTTGGTCAGGACCGACATGGGGAAGCCGGAGAGCGAATCAAGGGCTTCGACTACGCCGGAATAAGGGCGCGTGGCATCGAGTTTGTGCTCCTGATAGTGGCTCATGAAAAGAGAGAGGCCGGTGTGGCGCTGCTCGTCAGTTGCGTCCAGGCCGAGGGCGCTGGTGATCAGTTGAAGCGCGCCGTGGCCAATGAAGGTCGCCGCGAGTTCCACGGGGAGTTCCGCGCGGCCCATCTGGCGGAGCATGGCGTTGACGGAGGTGACGAGGTCGAGCTTGGAATCGATCAGCGTACCGTCCAGATCGAAAAGGAATGCGCGAAGTAGAGGGAGAGTTTGGCTCATCAGTGAACGAATATTGTAATACGGGAACAAATTGTCCTCGCTATAAGTAACTCACATTGAGCTAAGCGGAGAATTCTTTGATTTCGCTTTGGCAACGCGCTTGGCGTTTCCCGAATCGGCAGCACATCACGTAAACTAGAAGGCTGCCCGCACAGCAATACATTTCCCGGGAGTTTCCATGGCTTCGGTTTACCCGTTTCGCGCCTATCGTTTCAATCCTGGTATCGCCGCCTATGATCGCGTGCTGACGCAGCCCTACGACAAAATCACGCCCGCAATGCAGGACAAGTACTACGCAGCCGACCCTCACAACCTGATTAGCATTGAAAAGGGGCGAACGTACGAGGGCGACACGTCGGAACACAACGTGTACACCCGCGCGGCGGCCACATTAGAAAATTGGATTGCCGAAAAAGCCGTGGTTCAGGATGACGCCCCGGCATTTTATGCGTACACCCAGGAGTACACCGTGCCGGGCACTTCGCTGTGGCGGACGCGGCGAGGCTTCATTGGAGCGGGGAAGCTGGAAGACTACTCCGCCGGCGTGATATTCCGGCACGAACACACGCTTTCCGGGCCGAAGGCGGACCGGCTGGAACTCCTGCGACACACGCACACGCACACGGGGCAACTATTCATGCTGTACGCCGATCCACGGAGGCAAGTGGATACGATTCTTGAAGAAGTGGAAAAAGGGCAATCGACGGTTACGCAAATGGCCGACGAGTACGAGGTGATTCACCGCTTATGGCTGGTTGCGGAGCCGCAGAAAATCGCG
>CAYOOS010000027.1:0-4568 GCA_964405585.1 uncultured Acidobacteriaceae bacterium
GGGACCGCGCGAGCGACCAACCCTGCAAACGTTCGCCGAAGGCAACGAAATGCTGATTAAAGCGCTGGCTCTGAATCTGGGCGAGCGTTTGCAGTGCGGTGTCGAAGCCTTGGGAATCGAACATCTCGAATGGGGCCACGATGCCAAGGCGCCACGGTTTCGTGTTGCCGTGCAGACTCCGCAAGGCGAAGAACGTGTGGAGGCGGAGCGGTTGGTGCTGGCGGTGCCGCCAGGAATTGCCGGCACTCTGCTCGAAGGGCTGCATGGTGACTTTGAGAAACAGCTAAGCGGTGTGGACTACGCTGGAGTCGCCGTGGTCTCGCTCGGCTATCGCAAGAAAGATGTAAGCCATTCCCTCGATGGATTTGGGTTCCTGGTTCCGCGTTCTTCGGGACTAAGCAATCTCGGCACCGTGTGGAACTCTTCGTTGTTCCCGGGCCGCGCCCCAGACGGTGAGGCGCTGATGACGAGCTTTGCTGGCGGCGCAACCAATCCAGCCGCACTTCAGCAATCGGAAACTGTGGTAGCCGAAACAATTCACAAGGAACTCACGCCTCTGTTGGGAATACAAAAGGACCCTGTGTTTTCCAACGTGACCATCTGGCCTCGCGCTTTGCCGCAATACAATCTGGGCCACACGGCAAGGCTCGCAGTCCTTGAAAAGTTGCGCTCAAAGTTTCCCGGCCTCTATTTTGCCGGCAATTACCTCAACGGGCCTGCGATTGGCACTTGTGTCGAACAGGCCTTGAAAGTGGCAGACGAAATCCGCGTCAGCTTCGCGAATTGAGATTCCCTAATCCTCATTCTTACGAGATGCTTCTGCGTTACCGACGAAAAGTGTAGCGATTTTTACAGCTACTTTTAGCCAGCAACCGAACAACTTCCCCCTGCACATCACGGTGCTGCTTGACGCTATGCAGCGCCCACGTCGTCGGTAGCAACGACATTGTACCCGCGGAACATCAAAGGGCCTTTGTGTCCCGCGACCTTCATCGCAACGGTCTCGTCGCACTGCTGAGGCTAAGTGTCAGTCACAACTTGATCTGCCAGCGCTTTTTCGGTTGGCAAATTCGTTGTGTCGAGGGCAGGGGAAGCGTATGATGCGCAAACCCGAGGTCCAACTAGGAATTTCCGGTCTTGGCCCCCAGGTCACCAATCTAAGACTCTCGAAGGAACTCTCGCCAATCTAACAATTCTCGCGCATAGGAGGAACTCCCGTGAAACTTCGTTTTGCCGGTTTGATCCTTGTACTCTTTTCGATTGTTTTGCCCACCTTGGCCCAGGTGAAGGGTAGCGGCACTGTCGACTACATTCCCCTTTGGACTGCCACTACGACCATTGGGAACTCCGAACTGTACCAGTCGGGCGGCAACGTAGGTATTAAGACGACTTCCCCCGCATGGGCACTAGACGTATCTGGCCGCATCAACACCAGTGATGCCTACAAGATTGGAGACTTAACCGTGCTTGCCCACCCCGGTGGCACCGACGGTGGCAACGTCGCTTTGGGAAACCAAGCGCTCCCTACCAGCACCACCGTTTACCAGAACACCGCTCTCGGCGATTATGCGCTCTACTCCGACATCAGCGGCGGACAAGAAAACACGGCCGCCGGTTTTGAGTCGCTCTACTCCAACACCACTGGTTACGCTAATACTGGCATCGGCTACGGCGCTCTCAACGGTAACACCACAGGCTATCTTAATATCGCCATAGGGCTGGACGCCGGGAGCTTTGTTTCCGGCGGGAACAGCTACAATATTGAAATTGGAAATCCAGGAGATTCAGGTGACAGCGGTACTATCCGCATCGGAACCAGCGGGAAACAGACCTCGTTCTTCGCGGCAGGCGTGAGCGGTGTTACCACGGGCGACCCAGACGCCGTCCCCGTCCTAATCGATACCAACGGCCAGTTGGGCACCATCAGTTCCTCGCGCCGCTATAAGATCGACATCCAGGACATGGGAGAAGTCAGCCGGGATCTCATGCGTCTTCGCCCGGTTACTTTTCGCTATGAGAAGCCGTTTGCCGATGGTTCCCGGCCCATCCAGTACGGCCTGATTGCCGAAGAAGTGGCTGAGGTCAACCCGAACCTGGTGGCCCATTCGGCAGATGGCCAAATCGAAACCGTGAAGTATCAGTTGCTCGATCCCATGCTGCTTAATGAAGTTCAACGCCAACAGGCCGAGATCGGCGATCTCCAGGAACGCCTCAAGAAGATGGAAGCAGCTCTGGCCGCAATCTCTCATACATCCGAACCGCACTAATTCTGTGCAACACAGCGTCGCGCAACGCCTAGTGGCACTGCGCTATGCGTGAGTTTCGCGAATTGGGTAGGCTTCTCGCTTCAGGTTGAACGATTGATTAGTGTTTCCTTGCGTGCCGGTGGGCCAGGCGAATAATCCGGCGCTTGGCGGCGGCTCGCCATCGGTGACGCTCCTCAGCGGTGCGCACAATCAGCGGCGGAACGGGCTGGGGCTGCCGCGTATGCTCATCAATCGCCACGAACGTGACATACGCCGTGGTCGTTTGCTTGCGTTCCCCGGTAAGAATATCCTCCGAATAAACCTCCACGCCGACTTCCAATGAGGTGTGGAACACCCGGTTGACATGCGACTTCAGGATCACGATTTCTCCAAGATTCACGGGATTCTGGAAATCGATGTAGTCCACCGACGCGGTCACCATGTAACTGTTGGCGTGGCGGCTCGCAGCCATGGCCGCAACGATATCCACCAGATGCATTACGTGGCCGCCCAGCAGCTTTCCGAGCGCGTTGGTCTGCGCGGGTAACACCACCTCCGCCATTTGCGAGGCCGAGGCGCTCACCGGTTTCCCTTTCCTCGCTGCATCCCCACCGGCCAACTGTTTCTTATTGCCTCTACCCTTCATGATTTTCCTCACTGGCATATCGCCGCCATTTGCTCTGAATTTTCCACGTCATTTGACCAACTACCCTTGAGTCGCCCAAATGCCAGCCGACGGTGTTTGGCTCTGCCGCCCCTCCACGTATAATACGGGACGTCGCCATGACTGACCAAAAGAAAACCCGCCGCCAAAAACTGGAAGAGTATGTCGCACAGAATCCCAACGATGCATTTTCGCGCTACGGCCTGGCCCTGGAATCACTCAGAGAAGGGGACAAAACCGGCGCGGAAGCGCAGTTTCGCACCCTGATTGAAAGTAACGCCGATTACGTGCCCGCGTTCCAGATGTACGCGCAGATGCTGGTGCAAGAAGAGCGGCGTGAGGAAGCCAGGTCCATTTTGACGTCCGGAATCGCCGCGGCCACGCGCACAGGCAACGCCCACGCGCGCTCAGAAATGGAAGGATTGCTTGGAGATCTGGAGGCAGGATGAAATTCGCGAAAATTGTATTCCTAGTTGCGGGAATTTGGGGCGTGCTGGTCATCGCGCCGCTCTATTTCATGTTTGATGTGATTCCCCGAAAGGACCCGCCAGCCATCACTCATCCTGGATTTTTCTATGGATTCGTCGGACTAGGTCTGGCCTGGCAAATCGCCTTTATCTTCATCAGCAGAGACCCCGTGCGTTTCCGCCCGCTGATGATCCCTTCGATGTTCGAGAAATTCAGCTACGGTATCGCCGTGGTCGTGTTGGTGCTGCAAGCAAGGACGAGCCCATTTGACCTGCTTTTTGCGGCCACGGACTTGCTCCTCGGTCTCCTGTTTGTCCTCGCCTACTTGCGAACTCCCGCTCACACGGCCTAAGGAGCCGGCGATCGGAGGCTCGCACTGGGAAAGAACACCAGCGGTGAAGATCTGCGGTGCTTGGAAAAATTTAGTTGAGTAGGGCAATCCGCGGCGCATGTTCTGAAAGAACAGCGCGCAATTCTTCGCGATTGATGGGCTTGGCGATGTATCCATCCATCCCTGCTTCCAGGCAGCGTTCCCGGTCGCCTTTCATCGCGTGTGCCGTCATGGCGACGATGGGAATATGTGTGTGCTTGTTCTGTTCGATGGCCCGGATCGCTGCGGTGGCCTCGAATCCATCCATCTCGGGCATCTGCACATCCATGAGGATGAGATCGAATTCGTGCGTCTGAAACATGTCCAAAGCGCGCAAACCGTTCTCCGCGACACGAACTTCGTGCCCCGACTTCTCCAAAAGTCGCAGCGCCAGTTGGCGGTTAACCGCATTGTCTTCCACCAGGAGGATCCGCAACGAACTTTTGTTGGGTTGCGGTTCGTACCGCAGGGGCAAAAGCGGCGGCGGCTTCGTACCAACAGCCAAAGCCCGTAAGATCGCTTTCAGCAGTTCCGAACCGCGAATGGGCTTGACCAAGTAAGCTGCGATTCCCAATCGCTCGCATCGGTTAAGGTCTTCCCCTCGTTCGCCTGACGTCAGCAGCATCACGGTGTACCCGGTGAATTCCGGATTGCTCCGGATATGTTCGACAAAATCGAACCCATCCATCTCCGGCATGTGTGCATCGACCAGGAACAGAGGAAAGGGATGGCCGCGCCGGCAAGCGGCCTCAATTTCCCAAAGTCCCTGCGGTCCGTTCACTGCAAGTTTTGGCTCCATGCCCCACTTGCGCAGCAGGCC
>CAYOOS010000027.1:4578-19214 GCA_964405585.1 uncultured Acidobacteriaceae bacterium
AGGCCTTCGAGAACCTTGCGATTGGTGGCATCATCGTCAACGATAAGCGCGGCCATGCCCTTCAATCGCTCCGCATTTATGTCGGCGTCACCGCCACTCGCATCAGCGGCCGCGAACTGCGCGGTGAAATGGAATGTACTGCCAGTTCCGGGCATACTGTCCACCCACATCCGCCCGTGCATCATTTCGACGATACGGGCAGATATAGTGAGCCCGAGTCCCGTTCCGCCATGTTTGCGCGTTGTTGAGCTGTCGCCCTGGCAAAAGGGCTCAAAAATATGCACCAGCTTGTCTTCGGCAATACCCGCGCCGGTGTCCTGAATTTGAAAATGCAACAAGCAACTCTGAGGGCCGGCGCTTTCCAGCTCAGCGCTTACGCTGACCTTCCCTCGTTCCGTGAACTTGAGCGCGTTACTGACCAGGTTGGTCAGGACTTGACGCAATCGCAGCGGGTCGCCGGCAAGCAGAGTAGGTATTTCATCCGCCATTTCGTATTGCAGCTCCAGGCCTTTTTGCCGAGCCCGGAGCCCCAGGGGCTTCAGCGTTTCGCTCAGAAGTTCTTCCAGGCTGAACACGGTCTCTTCCAGATCCAGCCTTCCCGCTTCGATTTTGGAGAAATCCAAAACGTCGTTGAGCACGTTTAGCAGCGCCTCCGCCGATTGCTTCACGGTCCCCAGGTATTCCCTCTGCTCCTCCGTCAAACTCGTGTCCAACGCCAACTCCGTCATCCCGATGATGCCATTCATCGGTGTGCGGATTTCGTGGCTCATGTTCGCCAGAAACTCGCTCTTCGCGCGATTGGCGGCTTCCGCAAGCACCTTGGCTTTCACCAGATCCGCTTCGATCCTCTTCCGTGCGGTGATGTCGCGCACAATAGCCACCAGTGCCGGCTCGCCGCTCAGCGTCAATCTCGTCAGGCTCACCTCGGCCGGAAAGTATTCCCCATTTTTGCGTTGGTGCCACCACTCAAAATGTTCTTCGCCCTTCAGAAACGCGTTGGTAATCTTCCGTTCGGACTGCACCCGGGAAGTCGTGCCGTCCGGTTGGCACGGGGGAGAGAAATCCGACGGGTGAAGCGCCAGGAATTCAGCCTTGGTTGGATATCCAAACATCTGCAGCGCGGCCGCATTGCAATCCAGAAATCCGTTTTCGCCCATCAAAAGGTTCGCATCAGCCGATTCTTCGAACAACACTCGATGCTTGTTCTCGCTATTTTGCAGTATCTCCTCGACTCGCTTGCGCTCCGTCACATCCTGTTTGATGGCGACAAAGTTGGTAATCTCGCCACTTGCGGAACGTATAGGTGAGATGATCATCTCTTCAATGTAGAGCTGCCCATCCTTCCTCAGATTCTGGAGTTCCCCTGTCCACACATTCCCCGCGAGAATCGTTTGCCAGAGATTCCGGTAGAACAGTTCATCCTGCTTCCCGGATTTCAATATCCTCGGGGTCTGCCCGACGGCCTCTTCCCGAGAGTAGCCCGTGAGCCGCGTAAACGCCGGATTGGCCCATTGAATCGTCCCGCTTGTATCGGTTATGACAATCGCATTTGCCGTGCTTTCCAGCGCCCCGGACTGCAGCCGGATTTGTTCTTCCGCTCTCCTCATCTTGCTGATATCAATGGCCACACCAAGGATGCTTGGTGCACCTTCAAAAAGAAAACGCACCCCCTTCAAATAGCAGTAGATTTTCTCCCCGTTTTTCGCGATCAGCCAGGCTTCCCCTTCGGCCTTCCCCGTTTCGAACGCACCGCTCATTGTCCGCTGCACGTCACTCAGGCTTTCGGGCGCTACCGTGCACACAATCTTTGTGCCCACCATTTCGGCAGCCGAATAGCCAAGAAAATTCACGTTCCATCGCCGTATTGTGCCGGAAGCATCGAAGATGGCCACCACCCCCGGCAGGCTCACATTCAATGCCTCAGAGAGCGACAGGGCCTCGCGAAGCTTATCGTGTGTGGCTTTTTTTCGCAGATGCAGGACAAAAGTAGCAAGAAAAAGCAAGGCTCCGGCAAAGATAATGGTGGCAGTGTGTGACTGCCATTTTGTCAAGTTGCCAAAAAAAAGTTCTTTGCCCGACTCAAAGAGAAACACGAGGAGCATCCCGGCGAGGGTTACCCGCGCCGTCACATACCAACTGGATTCGTTGGACATTGCCGTTACCTTGCCAGTTTCCAGCGCTTGAGAATCATGTCCATCAAAGTTCCCGCCCACATTCGCCAGTCGTGAGTTCCAAGTGTACGGGCATGAGCTATCTCGAATCCCTGTACACGCTTGCGCACACCTGCCACGCAAGGGCAACTCTCCGCTTGAAATGGGTGCAAGACTGGGGCCAAGCCTTCCAGAAACAAGTCGTGATCAAAAGCTGTATCTAGAGGTAGTTGCGCGCAATCGAAGGAGCACCATGGAAGAAAGAAGCGGAGTTGTGTCCCAAGGCGATACACTTTTGCATTTTGGACGCGCCTCTCGCGCAATTCTAATCCCACATCAGCATGCAGCTTTCTGCCGTGCCTTCTGGTATCCTTCTGCCCTGCGAACTATGCGGCCGGAACGCATTCCGCTTTTTCCACTCAACGTCGTCCTCTTCCCCGGCGAACAACTTCCCTTGCACATCTTCGAGCCTCGGTATCGCCGTATGGTTCGTGAATGTCTGGAGGCCAAATCGCCGTTCGGGATGCTCCTGGCCTTGCCCAACGGAGTCGTGCGGGTGGGATGCAGCGCGGAAATCGTGGACATCATCAAACGGTATGAGGACGGGCGCATGGACATCTTGACCGTGGGGCGAGAACCTTTCCGCGTCCTCGATCTTTTTAGCGACGACCCATTGCTCCACGGACAGGTCGATTATCTGGAAGACGAAGATTCCTTGCCCGATCCCACCCGCCAGAAGCGCTTGATCGAAGCCTACGAAACCTGCCACACGTTGCTTTTTACAGAGCTCCCGCGGGATTTCCAGGAGATTCCCGCCGAACAACTGGCCTATGCCATCGCCGCAACTCTGCCACTGGATTTGATGTGGAAGCAGCAGATTCTGGAGTTGCGCTCGGAGGCAGAGAGGCAAGAACGCCTGCTGGCGTACCTTCGCGAGTGGGCGCCGCATCTACAGAAAGCAGAGACCTTGCGGCAGCGCGCCGGTGGCAACGGTCACGGACTAAATTAATGAGTGGCGGGCCATTTTATGGCCTGGGCTGGGGGCCCTATGACAGCAAGCACTTCCCTGCATCCCGCGGGGCGTTCCATGCCGCGCACAATCGGCGAATGGAAGCGCATTCCCGATTTCGACGCGCGCGCCACTTCTCTGTCTGTGAAGAACGAAATGCGCCGCAATCTGCTGCGCGCCATTGAGCGCAATGAACCCCTCTTCCCCGGTGTGCACGGTTACGAAGACAGCGTGATTCCTCAGATCGTGAACGCGTTGCTCTCTCGTCACAATTTTATCTTGCTGGGGCTGCGCGGCCAGGCCAAGAGCCGCATTCTCCGTGGCCTGATTCAACTGTTAGACATGGAAATTCCCGTGATTGCAGGTTGCGAAATCAACGATCACCCGCTGCGCCCCATCTGCCGTTCCTGCCGAGAGAAAGTGGCCGCAGAGGGCGATAACACTCCCATCGCCTGGCTGCCCCGCGACCAGCGCTACGTCGAAAAACTCGCCACGCCCGACGTGACCATCGCCGACATCATTGGCGATGTTGACCCCATTCGCGCCGCTCGCGGCGGCCGCGACCTTTCCGACGAACTCACCATCCACTATGGATTGCTGCCGCGCGCCAACCGCGGAATCTTCGCCATCAACGAATTGCCCGATCTTGCCGGCAAAATCCAGGTCGGCCTCTTCAACATCATGCAGGAAGGCGATATCCAAATTAAGGGCTACCCTTTGCGCCTGCCCCTCGATGTGCTGCTCGTCTTCACCGCTAATCCCGAGGATTACACCGCGCGCGGAAAAATTATTACTCCATTAAAAGACCGTATCGGCGCGGAAATCCGCACCCACTATCCCGCGACCGTGGATGAAGGCATGCGCATCACCGGGCAGGAAGCCTGGCTCGAGCGCGGCGAGGAAATAAATGTGGAAGTGCCCGGGTATTTACGGGAGCTCATTGAGGAAATTGCCTTTCAAGCGCGCGAAGACAAGCGCGTGGACCGGCGCTCCGGCGTCAGCCAGCGGCTTCCGATTACCGCGCTGGAATGTGTGGTGAGCAATTCCGAGCAGCGCGCGGCCCGCACCGGCGAAATGCGCGGCGTGGCTCGCGTTGCGGATGTGTACGCCGCCCTTCCGGCCATCACGGGTAAACTGGAACTCGAATACGAGGGTGAGTTGAAAGGCGCGGAGACCATCGCGCGCGAATTGATTCGCACCGCCATTGGCCGCGTGTTCAGCAAGCATTTCCCCAACGTCAACTTTCAGTCGGTGATTCAGTGGTTTGAGGCCGGCGCCGAACTGAAGATTCCGGACATCGCAACAACTAACCAACGCTACCAGCAACTCGCTAAAGTTCCAGACTTGCTGAGTCACACGGACAAGCTCGGCGTGACCAGCCGCAAGAACGAAGCAGCCGCGGCTGCGGCCGCCGAAATGATCCTCGAGGGCTTGTGGGCGCACCGCCGCATTGGCCGCAGTGAAGAACGAGGCTTCTACGCAGAGAAGCCGCAGCGTGCACCGGAGCAGCGCGAATCGCCCAATCGTCCGCCACGCCGAGGCTACAACTGAGGATCGAGGCCGCAAGATGAAAGTCATCAGGTACGGAAAATATACCGGCGAACCGGCAGATGCCGTGGACCTCAACGAGCTGCTGAAACGCCTGGGCGATTTTTTCCTGCAGAGCGGCTTCGAGAGCCAATACTACGGAGTCAAGGAATTTGACAATGATCGCTCCATGGAAGCCCTGCGCGAGGCCATTTTACGCGCGCTCCAGGAAGGCGACCTTCTGCCCGAGGATCAGATGAGTGAAGAATTGCGCGAGATGCTGCGCGATCCCGGAGCAATGAACAACGAGGAGATTCGCGATCTGATCGACAAGTTGATGGAACGCCTCGCCGGTGAGGGCTTCATCAATCCGCAACAGCCTCCCCAAGTCACGCCGCCACCGCAAACCTCCGCGCTCGGACAAGTGGGCCAGCCACAGGAGCGCAATACCGAAGCACGGTTTGAAATCACGGACAAAACCATCGATTTTCTCGGATTCAAAACGCTGCAGGATCTGCTGGGCTCGCTGGGCCGCAGCAGTTTCGGCCGTCACGACACACGCGATTTGTCCACCGGCGTCGAATCAGGCGGAGTTTCTCGGCCTTATGAGTTCGGCGACGTGATGAACCTTGACATCAGCGAAACGCTCTCCAACGCCATTCGCCGCGAAGGCGCCAAAGTTCCCATCGACATGCAGTACAAAGACCTGATGGTGCATCAGTGCGAATATCAGAGTTCCTGCGCCACGGTCTTATTGCTCGATTGCAGCCACAGTATGATTCTCTATGGCGAAGATCGCTTCACCCCGGCCAAGCGCGTGGCCTTGGCGCTCTCTCACCTCATCCGCACGCAATATCCCGGCGATACGTTGAGCCTGGTGCTCTTCCATGATTCGGCGGAGGAGGTTCCACTGAACGAACTGGCGCGCGTGCAAGTGGGCCCATATTACACCAACACGCGCGAAGGACTGCGCATGGCGCAGCGGATTCTGCTGCGGCAAC
This sequence comes from uncultured Acidobacteriaceae bacterium, assembly GCA_964405585.1. Classification (GTDB taxonomy): domain Bacteria; phylum Acidobacteriota; class Terriglobia; order Acidiferrales; family UBA7541; genus Acidiferrum. Next base: position 10,266 of record CAYOOS010000027.1, read on the forward strand.
GCAAGGATATGCGCCAGATCGTGATGATCACCGATGGCAAGCCATCTGCTCTCACGCTGGATGACGGTAGGATTTACAAAAATGCCTTCGGGCTGGACCCGTTTGTCGTCAGCGAGACGCTCGAAGAAGCGAACAAGTGCAAGCGTGCCGGCATTATGATCAACACCTTCATGCTTGCAACGGATTACAGCCTGGTTCACTTCGTCCAGAAAATCACCGAAATGTGCAAAGGCAAAGCGTATTTCACCACGCCTTACAACCTCGGGCAGTACCTGCTAATGGATTACATGCAGCGAAAAACCAAGACCATCCATTAGAAATTACCGGACAGCGCGTTTCCTTCTGCGTTTGCATTGCCCGTCAGACGACCTTCTCTTCCGATTGAGAATATCTCCCGCGCATTACTTTTCCGTAAATTCCGCGAATGAAATGAGAGAAGCACGCACGCAGCGCTTTCGTGGACGGATGTTGCAGATGGTTGCATTAAAAGAATGAAACGCCTGCATCGAAATTAACACGCGATAAAGCCCCGATTGGTTGGAACGTCCACGAAAGTATCTTCGTCCAATTTACCAAGGACACAAAAACAAATACTCCGTGGCCGAGCGGCGCGCGGTGTCCTGCGAGCCACCGCCCGGAAGAAAAAAAAGGAGCTTTACATGAAACTATCGAAGATCGTTCTGACCGCAGTTGCAGGAATGTTGTTCCTATCCGCAGGCGCATTCGCCCAGGAAAAAGGCAAGCTCAGCTTGACCGAAAACGTTACCGTTCAGGGCAAAACCCTGAAACCCGGTAATTACAAACTGGAATGGGAGGGCACCGGACCCATCGTCCAGGTCAGCATCATCCAGGGCCGCGACACCATCGCGACCGTCCCTGCCACCGTCGTCACTGAGAAGGATTCCAACGTTGCCGACGCCTATGGCACTCGCAAGGCAGCAGATGGCAGCCAATCGCTGGAAGCCTTCTATCCGGGAGGCAAGAAGTTTGCCTTGCAACTCGCACCGAAGGAATCCGCCAGTAACTAATGCAAAGTGAGCTACAACCTGCTCACATAACAATCCTGAAATAGCGGGCGCCCGATTCCTTTCTGCACCTTCGGCAAGGAGTTGGGCGCCTTCGCCCTGCCACCAGATTTGCAGCACCCCCGCCACAGTGCGCTAAAATATTCTCATGTCCATACGGAAGTGGCTTTCGCGCTTACTTGGCTTGGAGGTTCCTTTGACGCATATTGAAGCTGGTCACACGGCACCGGGTTTTTCCCTAAGGTCGCTGGATGGCAAGGAATATTCACTCGAACAATTGCTGGAGCAGGGCCCCGCGGTTGTGGCCTTCTTCAAGATCTCCTGCCCCGTTTGCCAGTTCACGTTTCCATTTCTGCAAAGATTGCACGAGCGCTTCGCCGGCAATGGCGTTACGGTGCTCGGCGTTTCCCAGGATGACGTGAACAGCACAAAAAAATTCAATCACGAATACGGCGTGACGTTTCCCACCCTGGTGGATTCCGAAGGCTATCCAGCGTCGAATGCTTATGGCCTGACGAACGTGCCCACGATTTTCCTGGTCGCGCCGGATGGCAAAGTAAAAGTGAGCTGTTTGGGTTTCAGCAAGAACGATCTGGAGAAGATCGCCGTCGAACTTTCACAGCACAAAAAGATGCAAGCAGCGCCGTTCTTCCGTAAGGACGAAGTCGTTCCCGCCTACAAACCAGGTTGAGGCAGTAAAAACTAGGTCCGGTCGGACCTGCACACCTGAACAGAACGAGTTGAAGCGCTCAAATACTCTTCAGGTTTCTTCTTGAAGTATCGCTTTCTTGTGTTTAGGCGGCTTCTGCCGTTTGTCGGCAATTACCCGTGTGACCGCGGGCGCCAGTCCCGATTTGCGCGCCAGGCGTCGCGCTTCCACGCCTTTGTCCAATATTTGTTTGCGTTTCCGCTTCATGATCAGCCCCGGCGCGGCCTAAATTCCTACTCAGAAGTTGAAGCTCACTTGCAGATCAAGGCGACGATTGGATGTGGGGTCGCTGTACGGTCTTCCGGTAAGACCGTTGGATTCTCCGAACAGCGGCGAGCCCAGATTGCCGATGGGCGTTGCCAGGTTCACGTTGTTAAAAATATTGCGCGCGCTCACGCTGAATGTTAGCGAATAGCGCCGATTCGTCGCTCCCGCATCCGGTCCGCCACGCCCGCCTGGGCCGCCTCTAGGCCCGCCTCCGGGCCGCCCGAACGTACCCCCACCGGGACCACCACCTGGGCCGCTGGACGCTCCTTCCAGGACCGGGCCAAATCCGAAACTCTTGCTCAGCCGCAGATTCAAAGAGAATCGGCCGGGGCCTTCGCCGTAATTGACCGGGATCGGCGTGTAAGTCGAAGACTGCCCTTCCGTCGGTGTGGGAAAATCCGCTATTGCCGGTATCACGAAACAGCCGAATTTCGTCTGAATTGCCGCCGTACACGTGGCGAATTCCGGCCGCACATTGTAGGCATTGCTCTGATAAGGATCGGTGCCGGCGGTGATGTTGAACGGAATACCGGATTGCGCGATCATGAATGGACTCAAACGGAAGGCGCGCGGCAGACCGATGGTGCCACCCAGGAAAAGGCGATTGCGAACATCGTAGCTCGATCGCCCGTAATCTCCTTGTACATCCCCCGGAATGGAAGGGAAGCTCCCTGAGCCGGAGGTGTCACTGTCAGCATAGCCCAGCGTGTAGTATCCGAACAGAGAGAGCTTGGTGCCCAACCGGATGCTGCCGTTCACAATGAGTTGGTTCTGCTTGAAAATCCCCTCGGACTGGTACTGAAAAATGTTGCCCGCTGCCGGATCAGTCCCATAAAGCACGCGCTGCCCCGTCGTGGGATCGACGGGGTTCAGGTTGTCGGCATAAAACTGGTGCACCCCGCGCGAATTCAGATAGGTAACGGCCACATTGGCGGACTTGGTGAGTTGCCGCTCCAGCGTCACGCCCGTCTGCATCGTGTAGGGAGCGTGCAATTTTCCATTGTCCTGGTAGACGTTTGTTTCGGAGCTCCCCGCGGGGGTCTGCAGCATCTGAGGGGTGAAGAACGCCGGATTCGCCAACTGATATTGAGTCTGCAAAGGGTCATTGACGTTATATCGGAGTAGCTCCTGTACCAGGCCGTACGAAAAGCGGTCGTAGAACATTCCAAAGCCACCGCGCAGGACGGTCTTGGGAGGATTCTTGGCGTTGCCGCCGATGCCCCAGGCAAAGCCGAGGCGCGGCGCAAAATCATGCGTGTCGCTGAAATGGTTTTGCGTTTCGAAGCGCCCACCGTAGCTGATGGTTATATTCTTCCGCACTTTCCAGTCGTCCTGAACAAACAGGCCCGCATCCACCAGCGTAACCGTTGCGCCAGGTAAGCCGGAGGTCTGCGTATAAAAGCTCGCGCCGCCGCCTTGTGTCTGAATGTAAGGAATAGTCTGGCCTTGCGCGAGCAGCGTTTCCGTAATCTGGTAGGCTTCGATCGGCGTGATGATGCAGTTGTTGTCCGCGGCGGAAGGCACGCAAGAAGGGTCGGGATTTGGGCGCGATCCGAAAATGTATTGTCCAAAGAAATTGCCCTGCGCGGAATTATCGTCGTTGGTCGCACGCAGCCTGCCCCCGAATTTCCAGGAGTGCTTGCCGTAGTTCATGTACGTGATGTTCTGCACTTCGTAGCGGTTCTGAATATCAGAGTCGGCGCCGCCGCCGCTGCCATACCCGGTGAACGCTCCCCCAACCGAAATCGTCGCTGATTGATTCACGGGAGTGGTCAGAGAGTTGTCGTGGACATACTGGAAGCGCGTCTCGTTGATGACATGCGCGCCGATGACCTGCGTATCGCTGATCTGAAAGGTGTGCTCGGTACTCAGTTCGTTGACGCCGAGTTCGGCCAAGCTGAATTGTCCAACGTTGTCGTTGGTTTCCGAGTCGCGCCAGAATTGATAGCGCGCTGTCAACGTATTGTTCGGCGTGACTTGGTAGTCGATTCGCGGACTTATATTTGTCCGTGTTTGGGGATTGTCCACGGCGGCGCTGTACGGAATGATGCTGAACTGGGGTTCCGAAGAAGGGCATGGAATTGCCAGATACGTATCCCCGCAAACGACTGTCGAACTGACGATGTTCAATCCCTCGATGTCCCGCTGTTCCACATTGAAGAAGAAGGATGTCTTCTTGTTGATGGCGCCGCCGATATTCCCGCTGAATTGCTCGGAATGATAGGCGGGCGCCGCGGTCCCTGCCGGCAATATCTCGAACGGATTGCGCGCATTGAACGCGGAATCATTCCCGTTGACCATGAACTGCCCGTGCAGCGTGTCCGTTCCGGGCTTGGTGAAAATCTCCACGCGTCCGTATCCCAGCCTGTCGTATTCCGAGGAAAACGGGTTCTGGTTGATGCGAATTTCACGGATGGAAGCCTTTGGGGGAAGTTGCCCGGCGGTGAATCCGTCAATGTACATCTGGCCGCCGTTGGGCCCAGCTGAGGGACCCGCAAGAGCCTGGAGTTGCGACTCCAATTCGTCCGGATCGTCCGAAAGCGCGTCGAGGTCCTTCCCCTGAAGCACCACGACATTGGCGTTGTTGGAGGGATTCACGTCCAGTTGTGCGGTCGTGTCGTTCACGACCACCTTTTCCGTCTGTACTTCCAGGGCCAGTGGAATATTCAACCGGAGCGCCTGGCCCGCGGTCAGTGTGATGCCGCTCTTGTCGAATAGCGCAAAGTTCTTGGAGACCGCCTTGATCTCATACGTGCCCGGCGCAAGGTCCTTGAATTCGTAAAAACCATCCTTGTTCGTCACCGTATCCATGGAAGCGCCGGTTGGCGTGGTCAACAGCACCGTGGCTCCAGCAACGGATCCGCCGGAAGGATCCGTCACCTGGCCGCGGATTGCGCCAGCGGTGGGGGCTTGCGCGGCCAGTACACTGGCGACGCAGAAAAACAGAGGGCCCGCAAGGCAGGCGAAAACTCCAATTATTTTATACATTCGAGAAATCATCCGCGGTGTCTTTCCCTTTCTGATAATTGATGGTGCTTACTGGCTATCACGGGGTGCCGGCATCAGCGGCGCCGCCGCTGTTCAAGCTCCACGGCGTGAGTATGGAGGCAGCCTGCCCTTGCGGCGACGCTTGCAAAATGGGCTCAACACCTCCCAGAACCGTGACCGCCGTCGTCTTGGACGCGTCATGATCCGGAGTCGCCACAATCATCACCGCATCGCCTTTTTGAAAATCCGTCAACGAGTTTGCCGGCAAACGACTCAGCATCTGCTGCAGATCGCCGCCACCCGTGCGTGCTCCCCCGTTCATTCCCCCACCATAGCCCGCGTTTGCGCCACCGCCCGTCCCCTGCTGCAGCGGTGAGGCGGGCGCTGTCGAAGGCGCTGCGGGCGCGGCCGTCGGCTTCGCCGCACCGCCAGTTGCAGCAGTCCCCGCGGATGCGCCTTTCAAACGCATAGCGATCCGTTGCGCCATTTCTTGCGGTAACTTGCGCAACTGCGAATCCGCGATGAGCTTTACCTCGACGTTCTTCTTTGTGAAGACATCGCTCACCGTCAGGAAACCTGCCCCCGCATCAATGGACACGATCGTTCCTGCGATATTCCGGAACGACCCGGTAACAATTTCTTCTGCCGTGAACGCGCCGCCATCGGCGCTCCGCGAGCCACGCGCCCGCAGTTGATCTCCGGCTTGGACTTCGGCAAGAGTGCTGGGCTTGGCATCATCGAATTTGATTGAGCCCGGCGCATAGCGCCGCAGAATGCTGGTCGTATTGGTCTGAATCGCAACGTCCTTGTTGCCAGCAGCCGTCGTAGTTCCAATCGTAATCACTCCGCTCGAGGCGTCCACTGAGCGGACTAGTCCGCCAATCCCATGCCGCTGCCACTCTTCCCGCTCGTGAGCCTGTTTCTCGGCAATGTCGGTTTTCTTCATGGCCACCACGGCGGTGGCGACCAGCGAGTTCGCCTCATCCCCGGGCTTGCCGCGAACCATAATGCGATCCCCGGACTGCAAATCGGAGAATTGCAGCGGAGCGGCTTCCTTCAAATCTTTGGATCCCGGCGGCACGCGAAGAAGTCTTGCTTCTGCCGGCACGAGCACTTTGATCTCTGCGCCAGCATCCGTGGTCAACGTGATGCTGTTTGCCGTTATACCTTTAATCGTACCCATGACCGGAGGTGTCTTTGGCACCGGGCTTGCCGGCGTTCCCTGTCCCCCGCGAACGGAGTACGGCGCGATACCGAGCAAGCAGCAAAGTCCCAACACCATAAAGCCTAAACGCAAAGTTTTTGGACAGACCCGGCTCACATCTTCTGTTCCCATCGAACTCTCCTCAAGTTCCCTTCGGTGGCGGGAGCAACAGGCAAAGTCGCAGGCACACGTTAAGCGGTGCGCTGGAGCGAGACTCATTCCTTAGACGCACCTTTGCGGACTTTGCGTTACATATATTTTATCCTGCATTCCTTGAATCCCTAAGCGCGCCCACGGGCTTCCACAACTGGGAGTACCATGGGTCGCAAGGATCCAAGGTTACGCCAGCTCATACAGTAAAGCGCGAACCAGTTCCAGGATAAATGCAATCCTTCAGAAACAAGAAAAATCGAGGCCCAGATGAAAATGGATCGTCGCAGTGTTTTAAAGGCCATTCCCGCGGTGGCGGGTAGTGCGCTGGCAAGCCCACACTTGACGTTCGGCGTCGCGCCGAATTTGCAGCTTTCTTCATCCCGGAAAACTCCTTTTTGTCCGCTGGACGAAATCCAATTGCACGGCGCCGACACCGGTACCATCGTCGTGCAAGATGCTGCGGGCCATGCCTACGTCCGCGAAAGTGCCCGCGACCCCTTCGTATTCCATGTGGCTGGCGCGCTGGGTACACACACGGCAAACGTGCAGGACGCAAACGGAACGGTGCTCGCTTCCCTCTCTTTCCTTGTGGATTGCCAAACCGAAATCTGCGAGGACACCGGCATCTACCAAGGACTGCTCACCGATATCCTATGGACGATGACGGATTGGAATCAGGAAGCTCCCGTGAACGTTATCCGTTACAAAGACCGCGTGTACCAATTCTTCGCCAATTGGGTTTTCGACCACACACTCATCTTGAAGGGCATGAAGTATTACTGGCCGGATATAAAGGACGCCGTGGACTTCTTCGCCGAGACGCAGCGCGAAGACGGCATGATCTGGGAAAACTGCTACCCCTGTACACCCGAGGCCAACTATTTCGACTGGAAGTTCGGTTACGACGATTTCGTCAGGAAAATTGCGGGAGGTTTCCGGCAGTTGCGCCGCGCGCCGGTGGAAAGCCACGTCGAGCAGTATTTCATCGAAGCGCTGTATTACACCTGGAAAGCCACGGGCGACGATGAATGGATGAAAGCGAAGCTCGATGGCGCAATCAAGGCGCTGCGCTTCGTAACAAAAGATCCGTACCGTTGGTCGCAGAAATATCAGCTCATGCACCGCGGTTTCACCATCGACACTTGGGATTACACTTCAGACGATCAGCAGAAAATTGGCTCGGATTGTGTCTTCGTGGTCTACCTCGGAAAAAGCGAATTTGGCGTTTTCTATGGTGACAATACAAACCTCGTTGCTGCCGGCCGCCGTCTGGCCGAGATGCTCACCCATGCGGGCCGCTCAGCGGAAGCCAACGAGTTCGTCGTACTGGCCGATATCATCCAACATCGCCTGGACAAGTTGGCTTGGAACGGCGAGTTCTACACGCATTGGATCGCGGAGAATCCCGACTACAAACCGGACGTCGGCGTGGACATGGCCAAACAGGTCTCCTTGTCAAACGCCTACTCTCTCAATCGCGGCATCTCCCATGAAAAGTGCGTGGCCATCCTGAAAACCTACCAGCGTATCCGGCGTGAAATGCCCGCAGGTTCACCGGGTGAGTTTTACGGAATCTATCCTCCTTTCCTAAAGGATTTCACGCGCAATGAGCCGGGACTGGTTTGGGAATATGTAAATGGCGGAGTCCTTTCCTGCGTGGCCGGAGAGCTGGCTCGCGGTGCTTTCGAGCACGGCTTCGAGGAGTACGGTGCCGATATTCTGCGGCGTCAGAAAGCCATCGCCGATCGCTACCGCGGTTATTTGCCGGTCGCGCTGCGCGGCAGCACTGTCGAAGCGCCAAAGAGGACATTTCAGAAGCTCGACCTGCGGACTATAGCCAACGCGGACATCGCTGCGGGCGCTCCCGGAATCCCAAGTTGGGTGGGAGACGACGGCCACGACCTCCGAGATTTGCCTACGAGAGCTCAGCAACTTCAGGGCATTCCCTTCGACGTGATTTCGCCCTTTGAGAACAACCACCGCGCCTGCCTTGGCCTGTCCGAAAGCAACGGCTACACCCAGAAAGCTTCCCTGCCGGTGCACGCCAATGCCGCTTCGGTTTATTTGCTGCATGCCGCGTCCGGCGCTGGCGGAACCTTTGGGACATTAACAATGCGCTATGCGGACGGCACTTCGCATTCCGAATCCATCGAAGGTCGCAACAACATCGGCTCCTGGTGGGAACCCAGCGACAGCAAGTACGCCCGTGAGGGCCCTCGGGTCCGCGATCGCCTGCGCCTTGCGTGGCAACAGTCTAGCCACGGTCTTCCGGCAATCGGCGTTTATGCCGCGGGTTTTGAGAACCCTCATCCGGACAGGGAGATTGCCGCGCTCGAATTTTCGGCTGCCGTGGGCGGCGTAAAGTGGATGGTGCTGGCGGCCACGCTCTGCAGCACCCCGGTGTTTTTCGTTCCCTACGATGACCTTTCCACCGGAATCCCCGATGGCTGGAACGCTGCCGTGGCCTACGCCCTGTTGGAAGGACTGGCGGGAGTGGAAGACAGCGGCACCGCATTCAGCCGCACCCGGATTGCACCGCGGTGGAACTCGGCAGGAGTGCGCACCGCCGAAGTCACCGTGAAATATCCGGCCTCTGGCGGGTA
>CAYOOS010000028.1:0-285 GCA_964405585.1 uncultured Acidobacteriaceae bacterium
GATGAGCCCTCCCGTGCCAACTGGCTGTTCATTTCCTTTCCCGATTCCAGGGACTTTTTTCTGTCCTCCTCGTCCTCATTCTTTATTACCACCACGGCATTGCGGCTGGAGAGCGCCTCAAGTTTGGCCTCGGTCATCTCCGGGTCCATGGTGAGCAAAAAGGCGCGCTTCACTTGGTCGCCCGGCGTGTTTGCAAAGTGCAAATCCTCATGCCGCTTTGCACCCCGCAGCATACTGGCCCGCCCCATCGTCTCGGCGGCATTGTCGCCCGCCGCGCCGGCCTCC
>CAYOOS010000028.1:295-19199 GCA_964405585.1 uncultured Acidobacteriaceae bacterium
GCCATTGCGTACTGGCGCACATTCATCAACATCTCGCCTGCGGTCCGGGCCGTCTCTTTGTAGGCAGCGTCGTCGCTGGACCGCTTGTTCGCTTCCGCCAGGCCAGCTTTGCTGCCGTGCAGCAAGGCCTCACTGGCCACCAGCAGAGCAGTTGGCTGGGGGTTCAGCGCCAGAGCCGTCTTGATCGCTCCGTCCGGATCGCCACCGTAAAAGAGAGCATAGGCAAGGTTGTTTTTGAGATCCAGGCGTTCCAGCTTGTCTTGACCCAGCTTCTGGTACTCGGCAATGGCCTCTTTCATGTTCGATTGCGCGCTGTACCGCCGTCCGACCGGATCGTACTCCAAGAGGATTGCCAGGTTGCCCGGTGCAATCAGGTCGTCGGGATCCAGCTTGATGGCAGCTCGGTAGGCCTCCACTGCGCCCGGCAAATCGCTCCCGGGGCGTAAGTCGCGGCCCACCAGATCATGTTTCAGGATAGAAGCCAGAACTTTCTCAGCCTGCGCGGATTTGGGATCGAGCTTCACGGCAAGCCGCGCTTCGGCTCGCGCCGCCTCGCCCATCCCCGCCTCCACAAGCACATTGGCCATCCGCAGATGGTGGATTGCGTCATTCGGATGAAGAGCGATCTGGCTGCGATAGGCGGCCAACGCCTCACCCACCTTGCCCTCATGCAACAGCGCGGCGCCTCGCGGCTCGAAGTTCACCACGATCGCTGAGCCCGCGATCAATTCTGCCGCCTTGTTCCGCAGCTCGGTTGCCTCGGCAATTGTGAAACGCCGCTTGACCGTATCGAAGACCAGGTATGCGGAGACCACGCCTTCCTTTCCCGCGGAAAACTTCTCGGTCAACACCGCCGGACCCACAGAAATCGTCGCGTCTTTTGGCAGTTCCTTGGGCACAAAACCGGCTGGCGGCACAATCCTGTAATTCAACTCGACACTGGACGCCTCGTTCAGCCACCAGTCGGCCGTCCGCGGCTTCTTGGGTTTTTCCTTGTCGTCCTTCTTCTTGTCCTCCGCATCGTCCTTGCGCTTTAACTCAGCGGGCAACAACTGGAAGAGCCCGTCCAGGCGAATGGCTGCCTGAGCGCTGTTCAAGTCGGTGTAACCGCGCCGGGCCTTCTCGCACACCAGCGTCAGTTCAAACTGCTTGGATAGATCGGCAGGGTCAGTCCGGTCTGCGCTTACGAGTTTCTCGGCCACGTATTGCGACTTCACATAATTGGTAAGGCTGTCCCGAGTCTCCTTGTCGGGTTTGTCCGCGTAATAGGCGCGGTAGCGCGACTCGAAGACGCCCATGGGCCGCGTAATCTCTGACGCGTTGGCGGGGCCGTCTTCCGTTAAGGTCAATTCGACGGACTCCTGCACGGCATTGTCCTTGGCGGCGGCTTGCGGTGTCTTCACCAGCCCGGTGGTTTCCGCCCGCGCAATCAGCGATAACCGGCCTTGATCGTTCCGCGGCAACTGTCCCAGCCGCGCATAGCGGTCGGTAGCGTCGATCCATTGTGCGGGCTCTCCATTCGCCGGCTTTCCCGGCACGTAGACAATCGCGTGGTCAAATCTTCCCATGCCTGGCAGCTCCGCGGGAACATCCATGCGGGATCCTGCATTGAGCAGTGCCACGTAGGACGGAATCCCAGCCGCTCGCAGCATCGTCACCAGCAAAGTTGCCTTATCCTTGCAGTCGCCATACTTATGGCTAAGGGTTTCCGCCGGGTCGTGCGGCACAATGGCGGCCTCGCCAAACTCGATGCCTGTGTAGCGGACCTCGCGGTCGAGATAGTCAAGGATCGCCGATTCCTTCTCCGCCACCGACTTCTTGTCGACGATTAGCTTGTCCACAATCGGCTGCACAGCCGCGGTAACGGCGTGATGATCCACAATCTCTGCGTATTTAGCCGCGACCACCTGCCACGAGCGCCCGGTGGAGAAGCGGAGTTCCGGGAATCGCGCCACATCCGGAGGAAGATAGGGATCCCGTGGCTCAAAACCCTCGAGCGGCCCCAACTCAAAGGTGATCGTGACGCGCCCATTGGCCTCGGTCCGCGTCGGCTTCAGATCCGGCAGCAGCAAGTTTCCAAACTGCAGCGGCAGCGAGGCTGGCGCATCCAGGACAGCACTGCTGTGCGCAATGGGAACCCGTTCTCGACCAAAGGTGATTTGCCCAACTCGGCCCGAAGAGAAAAAGGGCTCAGTCTCCCGCTGGACGTATTCCTCTTCCACCACCACGCCGGGAGCAATGGCCGGAAACGGCGCGCGCAACCGTTTGCCGTCGCTGTAGAGCTTGTAGTCGCCTTCGCGGGCCGGGGTCTCGGTGATTGTATTGGGATCGAGGAGATGCTCGGAAAAGTCCGCGGAGATGACCCGCACTTTGATCTCCGGCCGGGCTTCATGCCAGGGCTCCCAAGCCACCAGGAGATGGTCCGATCCTTCCGCGCCTTTCTGCGTCAGTATCTTGTAAATAACGTGTCCCACATGAATGATGCGCCCCGCCTCGTCAAAAGTGTAGCGCTCATCTTCAACGAGTATGGCGGCACTGGCGCCTTCGGGCGCGGTCACCGCCGATGCCGCTTCATACAGGGTTTTAGGCTCGACAGAAAAGTGAGGCGCCTTCCATGGCTCGACGCCTTGCTGGGCAAGGCAAACGTGCATGGATGGGAATGGAAAGATGGCACAAAAGAGCAAAGCAAGATAGCAACGAGAGGGTAAAGGGAACAAGGTATCACCTAGTTTTACAAGATGAACTCACAATAAGCGCCGCCAGCCAGATATGCAAGCCGCGTTCTTCTCAGCCTCGCGCCTTATCAATCTCTTCGTGCAACTTCTCAATCTTCTTCCGGATCTTGTCCCCATCCTCGGCGTGTGGATACAAATCCAGATACCGCTGGTACGCTTTCACTGCCGGCTTCTTCTTACCTTTTTTCTCGTAGGCCTCGCCTAAATATAGAAAGGGAATCGCATACCCAGGCTTCGCTTCCGTGGCATCCTCAAAACGGTCAATCGCCGCGTCCACGTCCCCCTTCTTCAAATAATATTTCCCAACTTCCATGTCCTTTTCCGCGCGGAGGGGATCCCACTTCGGCTGATCCGGCGCGGATTGCGCCGCCGAATCGGTATTGGGTTTTGGTTTCGGCGCGTCCTGCTTTGGAGGCGGAGCACTCGAAGGCGGATCCTGCGCCAAAGCGGGCCATGCGGCAAGGCACAGCCCCGCTCCAGTCAATAGATACACCGTGCCCAATCGTAAGTATCGCTTCACGTTCCTCAATTCTCCCTCTTCTGCGATTCCACAAACCGCAGAAGAAGTTGCCTGGGTTATTTGCCCAGCAGTTCGTCCACTAGCGCCTGTGCGCCGTAGAGCTTGATCAACGCTTCGGTCATCGCTCCCGTGTGTACTGCCACGGTGCGATTCGCCGTGCTGTCATACACGAAATCGCCCACCAACGATTCGATATTTCCATCGAACACCAGCCCTACGATGTCCCCGTTGCGATTCACCACCGGCGACCCCGAATTCCCGCCAATGATGTCATTTGTCGTCACAAAGTCCAGCGGCGTGGAGAGGTCCAGTTTGTCTTTTCCATCCACATAGCGCTTTGGCAATTCAAACGGTCCTTTGTTGTCAAAGCCCAAGGAGCGGTCGTACAAACCATAGAACGTGGTCTTGTACGGCGCCTTCGTTCCATTCATCGGATAGCCTTGCACCTGTCCATACGACAACCGCAGCGTGAATGTCGCATCCGGATACGTCGTCTTCCCATAAGCCGCGAACCGCGCTTTGCCCAACTGCTCGCCCGCGCGCTGTTCCACGCTCTGCACATTGTCTTCGTTCCACTTGATCATTTCGCGGCGAATGGGATCGATTCTTCGCGCCATCGCAATCATCGGATCATTCGAAGCGTCCACGGCGGCCTTCCCGCCTTCTATGAGACTCTTGCGAAACGCTGGGTCAGCCACCTTTGTACCTGTGATCAGTTGCGTCGCTGCATCCTTGGGTGTACGCCCGTCCAGCACCGCTTTCAGGAAGGCATCGTTCGGCCCGAGTTCCTTTACGCCTGCTTCCAGAGCACTGGTCATCCGTGCGAGTTCCATCCCTGGATAAATCGGCGCCGGTGAAAACAGCCGCAGCTTGAGCGAGTCCAATTGTGAAGCGTGAAAGCCCGGCAGCCTCTCGCCGTCTGGTTTTGTAATCTCCGTTACGTACGTCACCAGCGTGACCGCCAGCCCGGAGAGTGATGAGTCCGTCGAACGGAAATACTGCTCCTTGATGCGCGGCTTATCCAGTTCAAGCACATGGGCGATCGCATCCCACGCGCCGCCATACTCTTTCTGCCATTCCGGATTTGCCTTCACCTTGCCGCGGAACTCCTCTTCATCCTTCCGCTTCTTGTCCATCACGTTCTTGTCCAGCAATCCTTCGTAACGCCCCTGCCACGCCTTCAAACTGTTCTCCAGACCAAAAATCAAGGTTGCGGACTGCCGCGCCTGCTCCGGGCCCCGCGCCGAATAGTCCTTCAGCATCGCGATGCGCCGTTTGAGGCTCTGCAAAACATAAGGCGCTTCGTTGTCGCGCAGGCTCTCCAATTGCGCGTAGGTATCCAGCCGCGAAGTCGAACCCGGATGCCCGGAAACAAACACCAGTTCGCCGTCGCCCGCGCCTTTCGGGTTCCACTTCAAATAATCCTTGCTGTCCACCGGCTTGCCATTTTCGTAAACGCGGAACAACGCCATATCCAGGTCATAGCGTGGATACGTGAAATTGTCCGGGTCCCCGCCGTAAAACGCCGTCTGCTGCTCTGGCGCAAATACCAGCCGCACATCCGTATATTTCTTGTAGCAATACAGCCAGTATTCCCCGCCCTGGTACAGGGGTACCACGTCCGAACGGAAGCCCGTCTTCTCCGTGCTCTCCCGCTCGATATCCGCGATCACCGCTTTGCGCTTGGCGAATTCCTCGTCCGCATTCTTCGCGCCCTTCACCGCCGCGCTCACGCGGTCCGTTACATTTTCCAGGGACACCAGTACGTTTACTTCCAGGTCTTGCGACTTCATCTCCTGCTCCGGCGTCGCCGCGTAAAAACCATCGCGGATGTAATCGTGGTCCGCCGTCGAGTTCTTTTGCAGTTGCCCGCGCGCCACGTGGTGGTTCGTCAACAAAAGCCCGTGCGCGCTAACGAATGACCCGGATCCGCCGTCATTCAGCCGCACGCTCGCCAGCCGCAAATGATCGAGCCACTGCTGCGTTGGCGTGAACTGGTAGCGTTCCTGCAGTTGTTTCACCGGCGGGTTATCGAAAGTCCACATTCCTTCGTCGGAGCGCACGGCGGGACACAGCATTGCCGTGGCCAGGAGCGCAGCCGACGCATACCGCAACACAAAATTTGCTTTCACGGAGGAATTCCTCTTTTCTCAGGGAATGACGCCGCATCTGGCGGCATCTTCCAGTATAGTGCGACTCCACGGGTAACCGCATTTCCACAGACGGGATGCCCGCAAGGCAGATTCGTATCGCAGTACGATATACTGATTCCTGGGAGCTTACGCCAGGCTATGCCGGAAAATCTGCCCGAAAGTGCGCCGTGGAAGGCGCCGCTGCGCCGGTGGAAGTCGCTCGTTCAGGACCGCGAGGAGCAGGTCTTCCTTGTCCTCACTCTTCTCATCGGCGCGCTCGTCGGCCTGCTTGTCGTCGCCTTCATCCTTATCACAGAGCGCTTTGGTGCCCGCCTCTATCCCGCCGGCGGCGCGCCCTGGCGTCGCCTCGTCGTCCCGGTCGTTGGCTCTCTCGGCATGGGCTATCTCCTCTACCGTTTCTTTCCCAATGCTCGCGGCAGCGGTGTTCCCCAAACCAAAGCCGCCCTCTACGCTCACGAAGGCCGCATCACCTTTCGCACCGTTTTCGGCAAATTTTTCTGCACCTCAGTCACCCTGGCCAGCGGCATTCCCCTCGGTCGTGAAGGTCCTGCCGTCCAGGTTGGTTCGGGGATTGCCTCCGTTCTCGGGCGGACTCTTGGTTTGCGCCCCGAAAGAGTAAAAGCCCTGATTCCCGTGGGCGCCGCCGCGGCCATCGCTGCAGCTTTTAATACGCCTCTGGCTGCTGTCCTCTTCGCCCTGGAGGAAGTCGTTGGCGATCTCCATGCGCCTGTTCTCGGTTCCGTCGTTCTCGCCTCCGCCACCTCTTGGGCGATGCTTCGCCTTCTCCTTGGCAACAATCCCCTATTTCAGGTACCGCAATATCAACTTGTCACCCCCTGGGAATTCGCCATCTACGCTGTCCTCGGCGTTGTGGGTGGCTTTGTCTCCGTCGCTTTCACCAAGGTGCTGACAGGCCTCCGCGAACGTTTCCTGAATCTCCCGCGCAAAACGCTCTGGTTTCAGCCCGTCGCTGGCGGTCTTCTCGTTGGGATCATGGGTTGGTTCGTGCCTCAGGTCCTCGGCGTGGGTTACCAGCACGTCGGCGGCGTCCTGAACGGCGGCATGGCCCTGAAGGTCATGGTTCTTCTCCTCGTCCTGAAATTCTTTGCCGTCACCCTCAGCTATGCCTCCGGAAACGCGGGTGGCATCTTCGGCCCCAGCCTGTTTCTTGGAGCCATGTTGGGCGGCATCGTCGGCGCGTTTGCAAATAAGTTTTTCCCCGGGCACGTCGCCTCTCCCGGTGCTTATGCTCTCGTCGGCATGGGCACGGCCTTCGCCGGAATCATCCGCGCTCCCATGACCTCGGTCGTGATGATCTTTGAAACGACGCGCGACTACGCCGTCATCGTCCCCCTCATGATCTCCAACCTCGTTAGTTATTTCATTTCCTCCCGCTTCCAGAAGGAACCCATCTACGAAGTCCTTGCCCATCAGGATGGCGTTCACCTTCCTGGCGCGCATTCCCGTACGGTCGAAGGCCAGCGCAAGGTCTTCCAGACCATGAGGCCCGCCAAGGAGACTTTGTCCGCGCATCTCACCCTTCAACAAGCCGCGGAAATTGATCGGCAAACTGCTTCCACTGCCTGGCCCGTCCTCGACGACTGCGGTGTCATTGGTGTCCTCGACTCCATCACGCTGCAAGACGCCCTGGCGGAAGGTCCACCCACTCGTCTGATTCGCGACATCATGGAGCCCGGTCCTTTCCCGCATGTTCACGCCGATCAGCCGCTGCCATTCGCACTCGAACGCATGGGCGCAAAAAAAATGGAAATCTTGCCCGTCGTGAGTCGCGCCAATGTTCACGAACTTGAGGGTATCATCACATTTCAGGATATCCTCGATGCCTACCGCCTCGCCCCGCCCAAGTCCTACGAAGACTAAAGCGCCATTCGCATTGCATTGCCTCACGCGGTCGTGCACAATTCTCTTCTCCTTGACAGTCTAGGAGACCAGGTCTATATTCCTAGGTCATCTAGGAGATCCATTCCCGTGAGCAAACCACTCGACCTCTTGCAGGGCACCCTCGACATGCTTATCCTCAAGGCCATCTCCCTCGGCCCCTTGCACGGCTACGGCATCCTTTTGCGCATCCAGCAAATTTCCAAGGATCGCCTCACCATTCAGCAAGGCTCCCTTTACCCCGCCCTCTACCGCTTGGAACATCAGGGCTGGATCACCAGCGAATGGGGCGAATCGGAAAACAATCGCAAAGCAAAGTATTACCGCCTGACTCCATCAGGGAAGCGCAAATTCCAATCCGAAGCTCAGGAATGGAATCGCATGGCCGATGTCATCGCCGGGATTCTGGGGACCAAGCCGGAGGAAGTATGACGTTCTGGAGCCGCTTCACTTCGTGGTTGAATGCAACTCTTCGCCGCTCTCGCATGGAATCCGACATGGACGCTGAGCTCCGTTTCCACATCGACCAACAGACCGCCCATAACATCGCCGGTGGCATGTCACCGAAGGAAGCCCGCCGCGACGCCCTGATCCAATTGGGCGGCCTCGAGCAAGTCAAAGAAGCGATCCGCGACACTCGTTGGCAAACTCGCCTCGATAACTTTTTTCGCGACGTTCGCTTCTCCCTCCGGCATCTTCGTAAAGACCGCCGCTTCGCCTTTGGCGCAATTTTGGTTTTAGCTCTCGGCATTGGCGCATCCACGGCGATTTTTTCCGTCGTCAACGCCGCTCTTCTTCGCCCCCTTCCGTATCACGATCCTTCGCGTCTTGTTTGGGCCGATGAATTCATGTCGCATTTTAACAACTGGATGGTCCCCAATCCTGAATTCACCAACTGGAATATCAACAATCACTCGTTTGAAGCCATGCTCGCCTACAACTTAGGAACTGAGTCCAATCTCACGGGTGCGGGGGAGCCCGAACGTATCGAGGCGATTGGTGTGACCGCCAATTTCCTTACTGTTCTGGGCATCCAACCGGCGCTGGGCCGCTCATTTCTTCCCGAGGAAGACAAGCCAGGTGGTCCGCTCGTCGTCATTCTCACCGACGCACTTTGGCGCCGCAAATTCAGCGCCGATCCTGCCATTGTAGGGAAATCCATCGACTTCGATGGCCAGGCCTACACCGTTGTCGGTGTTCTGCCCGTGAACTTCCGTTTTCCCGACAAGACCCTGACACCCGAATGCCTATTCCCCTCCCAGCTTCCTGCCAAGGTCGACTGGACCTCCAAATCGCTCAGCTTAGCCCGTGTAATCGGCCGGCTGGCGCCCGGCGTGTCCATCAGTCAAGCCCAGGCTGACCTGGCCACACTCGCCGCGAATTCCAACTCCGCGATTCCCGCCGCATTCGTCCACATGCGTCAAGGTTTGCAGGTGCAAGTAATCCCTCTACAGCAAAAGATTGTGGGAGATGTTCGCTCCGCACTCCTTGTTCTTCTCCTTGCAGTTCTCTTCGTCCTGCTAATCGCTTGCGTCAACGTCGCCAATCTTCAGTTGGCCCGCATGGCAGGCCGCCACAAAGAAATGGCCGTTCGCGCCGCCATCGGCGCGGGCCGCGCCCGCCTCCTTCAGCTTTTGCTCACGGAAGGTATCTGCCTGGCTGCAATTGGCGGCGCCGCAGGTCTGCTCCTCGCCGTTTTCGGTGTTTGGCTTCTTCGCATTTCCTTGCCCGCCACAATCGCTCAGATTGGCGTCATCTCCATCGATCGCCCAGTCCTCTTATTTACTTTCGCCGTTACCTGCTTCACCGCTATTCTCTTCGGCCTTGCCCCAGCTCTTCGCGCTTCCAACCCCGACGTCATTGACGCCCTGAAAGATGGCGCACGCTCCACAGGTCTCTCTCTTCATCGCGGTTATCGCGCTGCCCTCGTAGTAGCGGAGTTCACCTTGGCCTTTGTGCTTCTCATCGGTTCAGGCCTTCTGATTCGCAGTTTTATGCGCTTGTCCAGTGTTGTTCCCGGTTTTAATCCCACGAACGTGCTCACTGTGAACACGGACCTTCCGATGGCCAAATATTCCACCAATCAACAACGCCAGGCCTTCTTCGTCCAGATTGTGGACCGCCTTCGCGGACTTCCCGGTGTGCGCTCCGTCGGCCTCACCACCCAGCTACCTTTTGCCGGTCGCTGGAGTTCATCTACTTTCCTTCTCGAAGGTCAGCCCGAGCCTCCCCCTGGGACCAAGCCTACGGTTCTAACGAGCGAAATCAGCCCGGATTATTTTCAGACCTTGTACATCCCTCTCATCTCCGGACGAGCCTTCACCTTAGGCGAACTCGACCTTGATTCTCCCGTGGTTATCGTGAGCGCCACCTTTGTCAAGCGGTTCCTTCCTGATGGTTCTCCCCTGTCAAAACGCATCCGTCTTGGCGCCACTGGCAGTCAGTGGAACACCGTTGTCGGCGTCGTCGGCGATATCCATAATGCTGGCCTCGAGCACGATACCGATCCTCTCGTCTATCTCCCCTACTCTGGCAAAATCCACGCCAAATTCGCTTCCATCGTCCTCCGCGGCGAACAGGACCCGCGCAACCTCATTTCCGCAATTCGCACTCAGTTCGCCGACGTTGATCCGTTGCAGCCTGTTTTCGACATCGCCACTATGCAACAGCGCATCGACGATTCCATCGAAACTCCCCGTTTTTATATGTCCCTCCTCACTCTGTTCGCTGCTCTCGCCTTGCTCCTCGCCACTGTTGGCATTTTCGGCGTCATCTCTTACTTTGTCTCTCAGCGAACCCACGAAATCGGCGTTCGCATGGCTCTCGGTGCGGAATCTTCACAGGTTCTTCGTCTGGTCCTCGGTCAGGGTCTCGTCATGGTTCTCCTCGGTTTGACCCTTGGCCTCGGCAGTTCCTTTCTTCTTACTCGCTATCTCGCGAATCTCCTCTTCGGCATCAGCCCGAACGATCCGCTCACGATCCTTTGCGCGGCTGCCTTGCTTGCCCTTGTAGCCTTCGCCGCCTGCTACGTTCCCGCACGCCGCGCCGCCCGCGTAGATCCTCTGATCGCCCTGAGGTACGAGTGATGAGAACAATTACCCTGGGTGCGTCGTGTGTCACAACGGGGGCCAAATGACTCTCTGGTCCCACCTACGTTCCTGGTTGAATGCGATTCTGTGCCGCTCAACCATCGAAAAAGAAATGGACGCGGAACTCCGCTTCCATCTTGATGCTTACGCAGAGGATTTAGTCCGCAGCGGTGTCCCTCGCCCCGAAGCCGTTCGCCGCGCCCGCCTCGAATTTGGCGGCCTCGAACAAACCAAAGAAGTCTGCCGCGACGCCCGTGGCCTGAACCTGCTGGACTCCCTTCTCCAAGACATTCGCTACGGCTTGCGCATGCTAGGAAAGAATCCCGGATTTACCGCAGTCGCTGTCCTAACCTTGGCTCTCGGCATCGGTGCCAACACCGCCATCTTCACGGTTATCAACGCCGTCATGCTCCGCGCCCTCCCCGTGCAACATCCCGAGCAGCTTGTGGCTGTGGGCAATCCCGCACATGTCCATGCGTTTGGCAGCGGCACCCCGCGCACGGATATATTCTCCTTTCCCCTCTATCGCGAAGTCCGCGACAACAACTCCGTCTTTTCCTCCGTCCTTGCAAGCTCCAATCTGAGTAATCCCCGCATCACCATTGAACGCGGCGCGGAAGACATCAGGGCCCGGCTGGTCTCCGAAAATTATTTTCAGACGCTGGGCGTCTCCCCGCTCTTAGGGCAAACATTCTCCCCCGATCAAGCCCGCATCCCCGGCGCCGATCCTGTCTTGGTCATCAGCTATCGCTATTGGCAGACTCGATTCGCCGCCGACCCCGCCATCATTGGTCGAAAAGTTCGCTTGAACAATTATCCGTTCACTATCATCGGCGTCGCCCCGCCTGGTTTCTTCGGCGAAGTCGTCGGCGACCGCCCCGATGTTTGGGCGCCCATGATGATGCAGCCGCAACTCATGCCCAGCCGCGGTTTCCTGGAAGATGCGAATACTGCCTCGTTGCTTCTGATCGCCAGATTGCAACCCGGCGTCACTATCGAGCAAGCACGCGCCAACGTCAATTCTGTAGTAGAGCAGGCGCTCACAGTCACCTTGAACTCCACGCTTTCCTCCGACGATCGCGCCGCCATACGCAAAATGAAATTTGCCGTGGAGGTTTCCCCCGGGGGTCGCGGTCTTTCCAGGCTGCGGCAAGAATTCGCCGCGCCCCTGCTACTCCTCTTAGCCATGGTTGTACTGGTGCTTCTCGTTGCCTGCGTCAACGTTGCCAACCTAATGCTCGCGCGCTCCGCCTCACGCCAGCGCGAAATCGCCATTCGCTTTGCCATGGGCGCCGGGTCAGGGCGCATCATCCGTCAGTTGCTTACAGAATCGCTGGTGTTGGCCTCCTTAGGCGGAGTTCTCGGTTTACTTCTCGCGCAATGGGGTTCGCGCTTGCTCGTTAACTTGGTCTATGCCAATCGCAACACGACCAATCCTCTTTCTCTGGGAGTGGACTGGCGCGTCCTATTCTTCACTGCCGCCGTTTGTCTAACCGCCGGTATGCTCTTTGGCCTTGCCCCCGCTCTTCGCGTCTTACACGTGAAATTGGCAAGGTCGCTTAAAGAAGGGGGTCGCGATTCCGGAGCCGGCCCCAAAAGCCGCCTCCGTTTTGCTCTCGCGGCCTCGCAAATTGCCCTCGGCATACTCCTCCTCATGACCGCCAACTTGCTCGTTCGCAGTCTGCGCAATTTGCAAGAGGCCGATCTCGGCTACAATCGTGACCAGCTTCTCCTCGTCCCTGTTGACCTTTATTCCGCAGGCTATCAGGGCCCCACTCTTCAAAACGTCACGCGGGAACTCCTCCTCCGCATCGCTAACTTGCCCGGCGTTCGCAGCGTCTCCGCTTCCAGCAATGGACTTTTCAGTGGAGGTGAGTCGTCAGACAGCATCCGCATCGATGGGGTGGCCTTGAGCAATGACCTCGACAACCAAACCGCCGACGATGAAGTTGGCCCCGATTATTTCTATACTATCGGCGTCCCTATTGTCCTCGGCCGCGACATCACCCAACAGGATTTCTCCTCCGCCGCTCATGTCGCCGTAGTCAACGAGACTTTCGCAAACTTTTATCTTTCCGGGCGCAATCCCCTCGGCCACAAAATATTTTTTCAAGATTCCGCCCACCCCGATCAACCGCCTTACGAAATCATCGGCGTTTCCCGCGATGTCCACGATCATAGCGTGCGGGATGCTGTCCGCCGCCGAATGTACGCGCCCCTTACCAGCGCCTCGTTTGACGAACCTGATCTCCTCAATTTTGAAATCCGCGCGGTGGGCAACCCCGAACTCCTCACGAATTCCGTTCGCGAAGCCATTCGTTCTGTGAATTCTGATTTGGTCGTGGGTAATATCCAAACTGCTCGCGCACTCGTCACCGATACTCTTACTTCCCAAGTGGTAGTCGCCAGACTCTCCTCCTTCTTCGGCGCCCTGGTCCTCATCCTGGTTTGCGTTGGCCTTTACGGCAGCATGGCTTACAACGTTGCCGCCCGGACGAAAGAGATTGGCCTTCGTATGGCATTGGGCGCTCCGCGTGTTGACCTCATCTGGATGGTAATGCGCGAAGCCTGGATCGTCCTCGCGATTGGCCTCGTCGTGGGAATACCCTTGGGCATCGCTACCAGTTACGTATTTAGAGCGATGCTCTTTGGCGTCAGCAAATCGGATCCGATTTCAATTGTTTCCGCCATCCTGGCCTTGGTCGCGGTATGCGTAACCGCCGCCATCGTTCCCGTGCGCCGCGCCACCCGCGTAGATCCCATGATCGCCCTGAGGTACGAATGATAAGGGTGATTATCCCAAATCGTTCCTGTCTCACACCGGAGGTCAAATGACTCTCTGGTCCCGCCTACGATCTTGGTTGAATGCCATTCTGCGCCGCCGTCACCTGGAAAGCGAAATGGACACGGAACTCCGTTTCCACCTGGAAGCCTACGCCGACGATCTAGTCCGTACCGGCTTGTCTCGCCCCGAAGCATTGCGCTGCGCCCGCCTCGAATTCGGCGGCCTCGAGCAAACCAAAGAAGTCTGCCGCGACGCCCGTGGTGTGACTTTGTTTGAATCTTTCATCCAAGACCTGCGCTTCGGGGTTCGCATGCTTCGCAAAACCCCCGGCTTCACGTTTGTCGCCGTATTGATGTTGGCGCTGGGGATCGGTATGAACACGGCAATCTTTAGCATGGTCGACCAACTCCTGCTGTGGACCGTTCCCGCGCACGAACCGAACCGACTGGTGAAAATAGAAGGCTTTTACAGCAGCAGCTATCCATTTTTCCGCGCGTACCGCGAACTCAACCAGATGTTCTCTGGCGTGCTCGCCAGCAGCGATAATCTTCCTGTTGGTATCCGGCCTGCGGGTGCGCCCGGGGTGGAAGTCGGCCGCGTGGAATACGTGAGCGGCGCCTACTTCCAAATCCTGGGAATCGGGTCGGCTGCCGGGCGAGTGATCACGCCCACTGACGACACTGCTCCGGGCAGCTCGCCGGTTGCGGTCCTCTCGTATCGCTATTGGCAGCGGCGTTTCTCGGGAGATTTGCGGGTGATCGGCCAGACGCTCACGGTGAACGCCTATCCCCTCACCATTGTCGGCATTGCGGAACGCGGGTTCGGAGGTCTCTTCAACGGCGACGAGCCTGATGCGTTTGTACCCCTCACGATGTATCCGGTGACCACGCCGTCAGCTGCGGCTCGTTGGAATGCACCAATGAACCCTTGGCTGTCGGTGGTGGCGCGATTAAACCCGGGGGTCTCCTTTAAACAGGCACAAGCCGGCATGCCAGTGCTCTGGTCGGAAGCGGTCGAGAGGGTCGGAGATCCGAGCATTAGAACCGTCATCAAGCGGCATCTGCTGTTGAAGGACGAATCCCGGCTGAGCCCCGCGGCCCGCGCGCCGAAATTTATTCGCGACCAGAGCTTCCTGGACCCGATCAAGGTCCTGGCCATCGCGACGGCCCTTTTGCTGCTGCTTGTCTGCGCTAATGTGGCTAACCTGCTGCTCGCCCGCGCCTCCGGACGGTGGAAGGAGACAGCAGTTCGCCTTGCGCTCGGCGGAACGCGGGGGCGCCTGATTCGCCAATTCCTCACTGAAAGCCTGCTGTTGGCTGCGGCGGCGAGTGCGGTTGGGATTGGTCTGGCCTATCTGGGCGTTAAAGCCCTCGCGAAGCTCGGAATTCTGAACCCAGATTTTCGCTTTCACCTCAGCCTGTTCGTTTTGGGATCTTGTATCGGCCTCGCCCTGTTGACCACTATTCTGTTTGGCTTGGTTCCGGCGCTCCGGGCCACCCAGATGAGACTTGCGAAAAACCTGAGGGAAGGAGGCCTGGCCACCCAAGCCATCTCCCGGTCGCGGCTTTCCAAATTGCTGGTCATGAGCCAGATTGCCTTGTCTCTGACGCTGCTCGTTCTGGCCAGTCTGTTCGGCCGCACGCTGCGGAATCTACAGCACGTCGATGTGGGGTTCGCGCGAGAGGGTATCGCCATCTTTGAGATTGATCCTGCGAGCCTCGGTTACCGTGGGGAGCGTCTGCGGACGTTCTACGATCAATTGTTGCAGCGGGCGCGAGCAACTCCTGGCGTCCGCTCCGCGGCATTATCCGCCGTCACCCCGATGAGCAATTACATGCAGAGTGTCTCTGCGTCAAGTGATAGTGCAGCCGGAGAATACAAACCCAGTTTCTCTGCGTACATCAACCAAGTCAGCTCAGGGTATTTCACTACCCTGGGCATTCCGCTGCTCTTCGGCCGTGATTTCCGGCCTGAGGATGAACCGAGCACAATGCCCGCTGACACATTTACGACGGGCAAGTGGGTCGATACGTCCCGGGTCTGCATCATGGACGAAGTACTGGCGCGCCAACACTTCGGAACTGTCAATTCCGCAGGGCGATACTTTTGCTATATGGGCAACGATTGCTCCAGCGCGAACGGCATCGAGGTTGTTGGAGTGGTGAAGGCTGCACACTACGCTGTGATGAACGGGGCAGACCCCGAAGGGATGCTCTACGAGCCCAGTTGGGCCAACGGTGCCGGATCCCGTCGGCTGGAAGTGCGGTTTGGGGGAAGCGCCTCATCGGTCATCGCGGGAATACGTCAAGCTGTACAAGAACAGGATCCCAGCGTGCCCTTGCTGAGCGTTCGCATGATTGAGGATTACATCAGCAGCCACTTCGCCCGGGAGCGCCTGGTGGCCTACCTCTCCAGCTTCTTTGGAGTCCTTGCTCTCGCTCTCACCTCCGTGGGTCTTTACGGTGTCATGGCCTATGTGGTGACGCAGCGAACCCGCGAAATCGGCATTCGTCTGGCCCTCGGCGCACGACGGCGCGACGTGGTCGCTATGATTTTCCGCGCATCCGTCGTGCCGGTTGTTGCAGGCGTGTTCATCGGGCTGGCGGCATCATTCTTATGGAGTCTTTTCCTAGGCAGCCTCCTTTTCGGAATAGATTCGTTCGATCTTCGTTCGCCGTTGCTGGCGGTGGCAGTCATATTGGCGACGGCTCTGCTGGCCGCAGCTATCCCCGCTCGTCGAGCGACGCAGGTCGATCCGATGGTCGCCCTGCGGCACGAGTAGCCTGGGCTTCCGCTTTGCGCCAGATTCGCTTTGCCATCTGACTCGCCGTAAAATTGTATGAAGGGCCCACGGCTCGGTCCCTCGCCCTCACACAAGCATGGAACCACGCGAAAAAGCTGCGCAACTTCCCGAACAGCCCGGCGTGTATCTCTTCAAGGACGCCGGCGGCACTGTCGTCTACGTAGGTAAAGCCCGCTCTTTGCGCAATCGCGTGCGCTCCTACTTTCTCGAATCGCGCTGGGCCGATGCCAAAACCGGCTCGCTGGCCCGGGAAATCGCCGATCTCGAAACCATCGTTGTCGACAACGAGCGCGAAGCCCTGGCCCTCGAACACGACCTCATCAAGCAGTACAAACCCAAGTTCAACGTTGTTCTTCGCGACGACAAGACCTATCCCTACATCAAGCTCACCCTCTCCGAAAAATATCCCCGTGTTTATTTCACCCGCCGCGTCAAAAAAGACGGGTCACTTTATTTCGGGCCCTACTTTCCCTCCAGCCTCGCGCGCCGCATCCTACATTTCATTCACAAACGTTTCCTCATCCCTTCCTGCTTTGTCGATCTCACAAAAAATCATCCCCGTCCTTGCTTGCAGTACTACATTCACCGCTGCCTCGGCCCCTGCGTTGCTGGTCTGACCACCGATGCCCGCTACGCCGAAGCCGTCCGCGATGTTCGCATGTTTCTCGATGGCCGCCGCCACGACCTGATGAAAAGCATTGAAGAGCGCATGACCGCCGCGGCCGAGCTGGAGCATTTCGAGGAAGCCGCCTCCTATCGCGATCTCCTCCGCACAATCGAAGACATCGAGGAGCGCCAGCGCATCGCCTCCGCGCAAGGCGATGATACGGACGTGCTGGGCTACTACGCCGAGCCTCCTCTGGTAGCTGCCAATCTATTCCACTTGCGCGGCGGCCGTGTAGTTGACCGCCGCGAATTCTACTGGGAAGAATTGGAAGCCTTCGATCCCAACGAGTTTGTCCCATCGCTTCTCAAGCAGCTTTACCTCGATGCCGAATACCTGCCGAGAGTGATTCATATCCCCCTCGACTTTGAAGATCGCGAACTCCTCGAAGCCACCCTCAGCGAACGCGCTGGCCACAAGGTGGAAATTCACACGCCCATGCGCGGCAGCAAGCGCGCTTTCCTCGATCTCGTCGAAAACAACGCCAAACACTGCTTCGAGCAACGCTTCCGCGTTCTCAAGCCCACTTCCAAGTCCATCACCGAGGCCCTGCAAAACACTCTGAATCTCCCGGAAGAGCCCAAGCGTATCGAGAGCTTCGACATTTCGCACATCCAGGGAACCGATACCGTCGCTTCCATGGTCGTTTGGGAAAATGGCAGCATGAAAAAATCCGACTATCGCAAATTCATTATTCGCGGTGATGAAACTCCCGCTGGCCGGCCGCGTGCTCTTAACGACGACTTCGCCAGCATGTACGAAGCCGTCATCCGCCGCTATCGTCGCCTGCAAGAAGAAAAAAAACCTCTCCCCGGTCTTATCCTAATTGACGGCGGGCTCGGCCAGCTTCACGCCGCGGCACAAGCCTTGGAAGCCCTGCAAATCATCAATCAGCCCATGGCCAGCATCGCCAAGCAGGAAGAAATTCTCTACGTGCTCGGTCTGGAAAACGAACCCATCACTTTGGATCGCCACTCTCCGGTCCTCCATCTCATCCAGCAGATTCGCGACGAAACGCACCGCTTCGCCGTCACTTTCCATCGCCAGCGCCGCGCTGCTCGCCAGACCACCAGCGCCCTCCTGGAAATTCCCGGCATTGGCCCCCGGACCACCCAACTCCTTTTGCAGCGCTATGGCAGCATCGCCAATTTGCAGCGCGCCAGCTTGGAAGAGTTAAGCCGTGTAGTTTCAAAGAAAAGCGCCGAAAAAATCCTCCAGCACTTTGCACAATCGATCAAAGCGACATAACCGTCATAACAACATATACAGGTTAATGCGTGTTGCGCCCTCATCTCCTCTATGCTACGTTTTCTTTGGAGGTTTTTTCCCATGGCTGACAATGTTGGTTCCAAGGTCTCTTATTTCCTCGTCGGTCTCGGCGTCGGCGCTTTGCTGGGCGTGCTCTTTGCTCCCAAGTCTGGTGAAGAGACGCGCGAGTATCTGGCCAAGCGTGCCGATGATGGCCGCGAATTTGCCCAGAAAAAGGCGAAGGAATTGCGTGATCGCGCCGATGATTTGATCGAGCGTGGCAAGGACGTTGCCACTCGCAAGCGCGATTCAATCGCTGCCGCTGTTGATGCTGGCCGCGAAGCGTTCCTGCGTGAAACGAAGTCCTAGGGTCCGGGCCGCTGTATCTTGGGGAATTTCCGCGGGGTAATGCGGAGAGGGCGGGGTGTGTATGCAATTCTGGATGGAATTCTTCAGTATTGTCGCGGCGATTGCGCTCGTTGTGCAGGTGGGCATTCTTATTGGCTTGTTCGTCCAGTTGAAGCGCACCACGGAATCCATCAATCGCATGGTCAACGATCTGCACTCGCGCATGGGTCCGATCCTTACGCGCACGCAGATCCTTCTGGACGATACGCAACCGAAAATCGCCAATCTCGTGGAAGATGCTTCGCACATCGTCTATCTTGCGCGCGGCCAGGCGCAGCGCCTCGATCGCATCGTTGGCGAAGCCTCCGACCGTTTGCGCGGCCAGCTTGTTCGTGTGGACCGCATCTTGACTGGCACGTTGGAAGCCGTGGAAGATGCCGGGACGCAAGTGCGCCGCACCTTCTGGGGACCGGTGCACAAAATGTCCGCGCTGGTTCAGGGCATCAAGATTGGCTTGGATGTTCTGCGCTCGCGCCGTGATCCGGAACCCACGCGCGAAACACTCGAGCAGGAAGACGAACTCTTTATTTAGAAAAGCAGTGTTGCAAGAACCTCCGGCGGCGCGGATCGCAACAAGGTTCGCGCCGCTTTTTTATTTGA
>CAYOOS010000029.1:0-19190 GCA_964405585.1 uncultured Acidobacteriaceae bacterium
GCTCCCACACATCCGCACGGCCGCCGCCAAACCCGAAGGTCTTGAAGCCCATGGATTCGAGAGCGACATTGCCGGCAAGAATCATCAGGTCGGCCCAGGAAATCTTGCGGCCGTACTTCTGCTTGATCGGCCACAGCAAGCGCCTCGCCTTGTCGAGGTTGACGTTGTCTGGCCAGCTATTCAGAGGAGCGAAGCGCTGCTGGCCCGCCCCGGCGCCACCGCGACCGTCGGCGATCCGGTACGTGCCGGCGCTGTGCCAGGCCATGCGAATGAACAGCCCGCCGTAGTGGCCGAAGTCCGCCGGCCACCAATCCTGCGAGTCCGTCATCAAGGCATGCAGGTCCTTGACCACCGCATTGAGGTCGATCGTCTTGAACTCCTGGGCGTAGTTGAATTCCTCGCCCATCGGATTGGACAGGGTGGAGTGCTGGTGGAGAATCTGCAGGTCCAACTGGTTCGGCCACCACTCGCGGTTCGTGTGCGCGGAAGCTCCGCCCGCGAAGGGGCATTTCGGTTCGGCAGGCGTTCCTGTTGCAGTGTTGAGTTCTCTGTCCATGTGTTCACCTTCCTTCGATTTGGTCAAACGAATGAATCAAAAACCGATCGCGCACTCTGAAGCTCTTATGGGCTTTCCCATTCGCGCAATCGCCGGTGGCCAGGCTCGGTGAGGCGCGTAATGCCTTCGAAACCTAACGGGAAGCGTGCCGTGGAGCGCACTTCGTGCAAAGTCCGCGGAAAATAAGTTCGCATTCGCGAAGAATCCGCTTACCGAGGGTGCGCGAAGCCGGCCTTGGCACGTCGTACCACTCCATGTCCTCAACATTGCCGCAGCGGTCGCAGATGAAGTGGTGATGCCGCATGCCTTTCGCATCGAATCGCGCGGCGCGGCCCTCGACGGCCACTTCACGCACCAAACCCGCCTGCACCAGGTCCCGCAGATTGTTATAAGTCGTGGCCCTTGAAGAGCGTGGATCCACGCGATTCACGGCTTCGTAGATTTCCGCAGCCGTGGGATGACTGTTGTGTTCCATCAAGAATGCCATCACGGCATAGCGCTGCGGAGTGCACCGCAACCCGCTGCCGTCGAAGGATCGTTTAATCGCTTTGGCATCCATCAAACATCGTTAGACTATGTCTAATGTGAGATTTTGTCAACATTCATGCTTTTGGTTGCTGCTGCGAACAGAAATCCGGCAGATGCAATGTTGAGTATCCTCATCGAGTGGCCGCTCTGTTGCTCTTCCAAGTCGAAAGGTCCCGACATTTCGCCCGCGGGGTTTTACGGCGACAGCGGCAGTGGACGACAGATTGATGCGGAATCATGAAACGCAGTTTCCCTGAATAGCGCCACGTTCGGAACAACTTCCAGTCGTTTCGCGCAATTCTGCCAGGATCGTCGGCGAACCGGCACCTTTTCAGAAACGCTGTTGTGGGAAGTTCGAGGGAAACGGCGCACTACTTACGGAGACGCATAACGCCCTTACTGGGCACTGAAGCCTTGAAGGCGTTGGAAATGGGGATTGGTTTTAGTGGCAGAATTCGCAGGCGCGGCCTACGGTTCCCAAACCACGCAACTCGATGTGGGGGGTGAGGTAATCCTCGCGGACGGGCTCGTCGTGCATGAGCGCGGTACTGAGGTATTTCTTGTTGTCGTCGCAGAAGATGGTGACGACCGCGGCGTCATGCGCGATCTTGTCCTGGGCTTTCAAGCCCGCAAGGAAATTGCATCCGGAAGAGATGCCCACGGCGAGGCCGAGATCGAAGGCCAGTTTTTGCGCCATCAGGATGGCGTCGCCGTCGGGAACTGCGATGACTTCGTCCAGATCCTTGAGATTGAGGATCTCAGGAACGAATTCGTCGGAGATGCCCTGGATACGGTGCTTGCCCACTTTGCAGCCGGTGGACAGCGTGGGTGACTCGGCGGGCTCAACAGGATGAACGCGGATCGCGGAGTCGCGCTCCTTCAAGAATTTCCCAACGCCCATGACGGTGCCGCCGGTGCCAACTCCCGAGACGAAAGCTTGCGGCCGTTTGGCAACGGAAACCATCTGCGACCAGATTTCAGGGCCGGTGGTTTCTTCGTGGGATTCGACGTTGGCGGGATTGGAGAACTGCCGCGGCAGGAAAACGTCCTTGCGGGAAGCGGCCAGCTCTTCGCACATGCGGATACATCCGAGGAATCCGCCATGCTCGGCGGAGACGGAAACCACCTCCGCGCCGTAGCTGCGAATCAACTGGACGCGCTCCTGGCTCATCCAATCGGGCATAAAAATCTTGACGGGGTGGCCCAGAATTCGGCCCAGGGCGGCAAACGAAATACCCGTGTTGCCGCTGGTAGCTTCGGCAATGGTGAAGCCGGGTTCGATTTTTCCTTGTTCATAGGCCTTTTGCAGGATGCGCAGGGCCATGCGGTCCTTGATGCTGCCGGTGAGGTTCATGTTCTCGGATTTGGCGTAAAGGATGCGTTCGCGGCCCTTAAAGCGGAAGTGGATGCTGACAAGGGGGGTATTGCCGACAAGGCGAGCCAGGGCTTTGAACTTCGATGTAGGACTATCAATGAGTATGGTCATAACAATTCTTTGTCGCATGTTTAGGGGAATTCGGCAAGTGCATTGGACACGGGCAAAGCGACCGGCCATTGGGGCAGGAAACCGGACAATATTGGGCAGGCCAGGGAAAAGGACGCGTCAGTCGATGCCGTGAATGCGCATGTTGACAAGCTGGTCGATGGAGAGGTCCTTCACTCCGCGGGATTTCAGCCCCGCGATGTATTCCGGAGTGACACCATGGATGCGCATGGCGACGAGTTCATCGGGCGTAGGGTTTTTGTAGCCCAGGCCATGCAGCTTTTCGATAAAATCCGGCGAAACCCCGTGAATGCGGAATGCGATGAGCTGATCGAGTTCGACGTGGGTGTACCCGAGTTTCTGGAGTTGCTCGACGAATTCCGGCGTGGCGCCGTGAATGCGCAGGGCAATCAAATTGTCATCACTGGGCTGGTAACCGGCTTGATGGAGCGCGCGCACCATTTCCGGGGAAACGCCGTGTATGCGGAAGGCAATAAGCTTGTCGCTGTCGTTTGCGGGCAATCCTTCCTTGCGTAGCGCGTCGATGAACTCCGGAGAGACTCCATGGATACGGAAAGCGATGAGCTTGTCGGTATCCATATCCGTAAGATTTGCCGCTTTGATTTTGCGGGCGAAATCGAGGCTCACGTCCAGGGCGGCCATGGAGTACTGTTTGTCCTCGTCAACAGGGAAGCCGAGCGACTTCATCTGCTGCGCATATTGTGGGTCCGGCGTGAAGTGGAACAGGCCGGCGCCTTCGCCGTCTTCGACATAGCCCTGGCAATCAAAGCGCCCGGCATCACGCGTAATCGTGAATTTGGCTTCCTGCTTGCCCGGCTTGGAGAGATCGAGGCCTTGGAACGAACTGATGGGCCAATCGGATTCGTGCTGGGATGTGCCTCCATGCTGATGCGTGATTAAGCCGAATTCCACTTTGCCGGGGTCGCTGGAGCGGCGCAGCGTCCAGTCGCCGCCGCGCGAATCGGCGGCGCGCGCAATCAAAACGATGACCAGCGTACAGGCAATCAGAACATAGCAAATCAGCGAGTGTCGGCGATTCATAGTGATCTCCTCCTCCGCAACCATGGTTACTTCTCGAGGATTCCCGAGTGCTTCAGTTCCATGAGCTTCTCTATATCGAGATTCTTGAAGCCGTGGCTCTGCACTTCACGGATAAATTCCGCAGTGATGCCCGAAACTTTTGCGGCGATCAGATCATCGGGATCCAGCTTCAGTCCGGCAGCCTGCAGCATCTTGATATACTCCGGCGTGACGCCCTGAATTTTCATGCCAATCAACTCGTCGGCGTTGGGATTGATTCCCATGGCACGGATTTCGCGAATGTATTCCGGCGTGATGCTTTGCACCTTCATGCCGATCAAACTGTCGGCATCGGGCTTGATGCCCAGTTCCTTCATCTCTTTTACGTAGTCCGGCGTAATGCCCTGCACTTTCATTCCGATCAGTTGGTCCGAATCGGCACTTAAGCCTACGGAGCGCATTGCGCGGACATAATCGGCGCTGATGCCCTGTATCTTCATGCCGATCAGATTGTCGGCGTCCGCTTGCAGGCCCAGTTCTTTCATCAGGCGAAAATATTCGAGAGTTATGCCTTGTATTTTCATTCCGATGAGTTCATCTGCATCCAACTTCAATCCTCCGGCGCGCATTTCGTGGATGTACTCCTGCGTGATGCCCTGGATTTTCAGTCCAATCAGTTCATCAACGGTGGGCTTCAAATCTTCAGCCAGGATGGCGCGAATGTATGCGGGCGTGACGCCCTGGATTTTCAGGCCGACGAGTTCATCGGCGGAGAGATCGCCGTAACCGGCGGCCTTCAGCGCATCAATGTAAGATTCATGAGCTTCCGCTTGCGGCGCGGGTGCGGGCTCCGGTGCTGGCGCCGTCGTGGGCTTGGGTTGTTGCCGGGGCGCGGCGGGCTCTGGCGTAGACGCGGAAGAAGAATCTTCCTGGACAGGCTTTGTGCCGTGGACAACGACGAGCAAATCACTGTGGGTGGAGTCTGTGGATTGGGCTGTTGATTGCCGAGGAACTGCGACACTCGCGCGGGCCAGGCCGAGGAAAGCATTTCCCGCCACTAACGCGACGGAAAGGCAGAGCGCTCCTGCGGCAAGATTGGCAATACGCATGGAAGAAGCGTGCGAGGGGACGCCGAGAAGCCGGCGAATGCGATCGGCGAGCGGACCGCGATTGGCCGCCATGGCCAAAGCAGGTGTGGCGCGCCACTCTTCCATCAGGGTGAGGGCGCGCGCAAATTCCAGCGGGCTGCCGCAGACGGCGATGGCGGCATCGTCGCAACAATTTTCACGTTCGGTGCGGATGCGTTTGCTGAGCCACCATACGGCGGGATGGTAGAAGAGCAAAGATTCCGCGACGACCTGGAAAAGATTCACGAAGGCGTCATGACGGCGGATATGCGCCAGTTCATGCGCAAGAACAGCTGTGAGCTGGGCATCGCTGAGGCCAGTGAGCGCGGAGATGGGCAGAAGGACGACGGGGCGAATCCAGCCGATCACGGCGGGAGCGTCCAGATGAATGGACTGGGAATACTGAATGACACGGGAGAGGCCCATGCGACGCTGCAATGCCAGGCAACGTTCGATGAGTGCGGCGCTCAATGGCGCGGAGGTGCGGCGGCGCAACCGTTCGATAGCAACCACTCCACCGGCCGTGCGCAGACTTAGCAGCAAAACGCCCAAGAACCAGGCCTCGACAAGCAACAGGTAGGGTTTTTCAGAGGCTGGCTGCGGCTGAGCGGCGTGCGAATTGAGGCGAATGGCCGAGTGCGTTGGTGCGGCCATCACAGCAGCATGCGTACCAGCGGAAATTGCTTGTGACTGCGGTTGCTGCCCGCGCACCACAAAAAAGGTGATCGCCGGTGCGGACACCATCGCCGCAAGAAAAATGATGCCAACTACATAGCGAGCGGAGGCGCTGCGGGCAAGCGTCAGGGCGAAAGCCGCAAGGGCAGCCAGCGCGGCACCTTGCCAGAGGAAGTGAAGAAGAGCCATGCCCAGAGGCGGCAGAAGTTCCGAAGAAATCCACTGAGCGGGATGGATCATCGGAGTTTCCTTTCATAGTCGTCGAGAAGGCGGCGAAGTTCGGCGATTTCCTGTTTGGAGCTGCGATGGCCGGCGAGGGCGTGCAGCATCAGTTGGCTGGCGGAACCGTCGAAGACGCGATCGAGGGTATCCGCGGCAAGCTGGCGTTTTGTTTTTTCGGCGGGCAGGCAAGCTTCATAGACGTGGGCGCGCTGCTCTTCATTGCGGCGGACCAGGCCCTTGGTGGTCATGATCTGCATGAGTTTCAGGACCGTGGTATAGCCGATCTCCCTCTTTTCGGAAAGCGCGTCGTGCACGTCGCGCACAGTGGAAGCTCCGCGATCCCAAAGGACGTGCAGAATATCGAGTTCGGAAGCGGTGGGTTTTTGCGGTGTCGTCATGGGCGGGAGGATACTACGAAGAATTTCGTAATGTCAACGAATATCTTCGTACATGATATGTGGGGGGCGCATCCGGGACCCAAAGGTATATGGGGAGGCGCGGAATTCGGTACAATGAAGCAGCAGAAGAATTTTCCCGATTGGGACAGGTGCGCGTGTGATTCATCATTACGTTTTTCATAACGAAGATTTGCTGGGAATTGATAAAGTGCGTTGGTCGCCCGGTCAGGCAGGATTGATCTGCGGGTGGGGTTTGTTCACCACGGTCCGCATCGCGCAGGGAGAAGCCTTTGCTTACGAGCGGCACTGGCGCCGGCTGGAAAAAGATGCGGCGTTGACGCGATTGCCGTTGACCTATTCCGGTGCCAAAGTGCGCGTGCATTTGCAGGAAGTGCTCCGGGCAAACAAAGTGGTGGAAGGTTGCGCCAGGATCTACCTGGTTTGGAATACAGTGGGGGGTTGGAAGAGCGACGAGAAGATGCCCGACGTGGACCTGGTAATTACGACGGCGGATCTGCCGCACCACCCGCAGAGCGTGCGGTTAACGGTGCGGGAACAAGGACGCCACGCGGCCTCGCCCCTGGCCGGAGTGAAAACAATCTCGTGGCTGAACAGCGTGTGGGCCGTGGCGGAAGCGCAGAGGGAAGGGTTTGACGAGGTAGTGCTGCTGAATGAGCGGGGCGAAGTGAGCGAGTGCACCGCCGCCAATATTTTTGTGGTGAAAAAGGAAAAGGTGGTAACGCCGCCATTAAGTTCGGGGTGCCTGGAAGGCGTGACGCGCGGCGTGCTGATGGAAATTGCCGCCGACGCGGGGACCAGCATTACGGAACAGACTTTGCGCCTGGAGGATTTGCATAGCGCGGATGAAGTTTTTATCACGTCCACAAACCGCAACGCCCTCGGCGTGACGGAGATTGCCGGAAAAACAATTGGAAACGGGCAAACGGGCGAAGTGACGCGTCGGCTGGACGAGGCATTCGAGGCGTTTATGAACGACTACGTTGGCAGGCGTTTGGCAACGCGTACAAGCAAAGCGGAAGGCTGAAAAATTCGAGCGGAAGAAGCAGGCTGCCAGTGAAGCCTCCACACGTCCCAAGAAAAACACTGATCGCGCGAGATTCGCGTTCCGAACGCGCACTACACAGCAATGCCTTGGCCCCTCAACTTATGCAAGATTCCCCCGCGCCAGTTGTGTTGCACTAGAGAGAATCGATTATGGAAGACTCGTTTACAATCGGTTTATTGCCATAATCCGTGCCCAGACAGGCACGATAGCGGACGGCAAAGTCCCGATATTCCATGGGGATTTTCTCCAACAGGACCAGGTCGGTGAGCTTTGCGACAGCGGCATAGCGAGGAGCGGGGTCTTTATCCTCCGCCGCAATCCTGGCTAGGAAAACTTGGTCCGTGACCTTGTTGATGGCGGCCCGGCGGACCTCTGGCTCCTTATCCTCGACAGCCAATTTCATCAAGAGTTTCTGATCCGTGAGCTTCTTGGTGGCAGCTTTTCGCACACTGGGGAACTGATCGCCCACCGCGATTTTCGCGAGCACAATCTGGTCCGTAAGTTTCTCGATGTCGTTCTCACGGACGTATTCGGGTGATCGGCAATCGTAATCTATGATTGGCCACTTCATCAGATGACGGAGAGCGGCTTCGCGGACTTTGTGGTTCATCGCATGCATCGCAATTTTCACCAAAGCAGCCTGATCGGTGATCCTATAAATAGCGGCATAGCAGGGGGAGGGGTCCTTATCCTTGATTGCAATATTCGCCAGCAGGACCGGATCAGTGAAATTCTTATTTTTGATGGCGGCAATGCGAATCTCGGCAGAGTATTTGTCCTCCCTCGCAATTTTCGCCAACAGGACAGGATCGGCAAGCCTCCTAATTGCAGCCTCGCGGATGGCCCAGCCACGGTCCTCATCCTCCGTCGCAATCCTGGCCAGCACCAGCTGATTCGTGAGTTTCTCAACAGCGTACCGGCGCGCCCGTCCGTATTCCTCCTCGACGGCGATTTTCGCCAGGAGATCCTGGTCCGTGAGCTTCTGAATAGCGGTCTCGCGGACCTCCGAACTCCCGTCCTCCGTCGCAACTCTTCCGAGCACGGCCTCGTCAGTGAGCTTCCTCACGGCGGCACAGCGGGCGGAGGAGTGCTTACTCTCCAGCGCAATCTTCGCCAGCAAGAGGCGGTCGGTGATCTTGTTGATTGCAGCTTGGTGAGCATTGGAGTCACTCTCCGCCCTTAACGCGAATTCTGTTAAGAAGGTCTGGTCGGTGAGTTTACTAATAGCTGCGTGGTGGATCTGGGCGCTCTTCTCTTCCACTACGACCTTCGTTAGCATGACCTGGTCCGTGAAGTTCTTACTCTCAACGGCCGCAAGGCGAACGCCGAGGTAATCGTCCTCCATCGCAATTTTGGCGAGCAAGACCTGGTCTGTGAGCTTCTCGATGGCGGTCCGGCGGACATCGAGGCTTTCTTCCATGTCGAGCGCAATATGTGAGGGCGACCCAAACAATCTATTCCAGAGCTTCATGGCATTGGATCACAGTCAGGTTTGGGTAAGCGAATATTCTGCTGACGCATAGGCTCTTGAAATTTAGCCGGAATTTCCTTTTTGTCGCCGAAACGCTACCATTGTACGCCCACCTCGCTTGATCGCGAGGTGGTAAATCGTCGCGTAAATGCTGGGGTTGGCTCGCCCATACAAAGGCTGACTGAGGTTACGAATTTGCTATGCGAGATTATACTTTGAGTTGCGGATACTAAGGAGCTCGCTGAGTCTAGAGATGAGCCCCGGGGGCCACACTCTTTTAGGACTAGGACAGCCGAAGGGACCGGGCACGTGCTACAATGCGCGGCTTAGTTGAAGGGTCAGGACGGAAAACTGCATGACAGAAGCGTTGGCCCAAAGTGAGGCCGTACTGGAAGTAATTTCGCCCGATGGAGCGCGTAAGTATGTCCGCGTGACGCAAACTCCCTTTCTCATCGGACGCGGCTCGGAGACTGGCAACCATTTGCAGTTGACTGACCGCCGTATCTCGCGGAACTGCGCCGCCATCGTCATGGAGGCGAACCGCTACTACCTGGAGGACCGCGGGCAGCGTCGCGGCATGTTCATCAACCAGGAAAAAGTGGAAAGCCGGCAGTTGTGCGACGGCGATGTGATTACTTTTGGAATTGAAGATTCCTACCAGGTCATTTTCCGCGCAGCCACGGGAACTTCCGATGAAGCCATCCCGCAACTCTTGACTCGCATCGACCATATGACCAGCTCCGAATCCACGGGCGGGGGCTTGCGGAAGTTGAACATGCTCCTGGAAGCCACTTCCCTGCTGCACTCGCAATTGCCGCTGGATTCCGTGCTGGCAAAAATGATTGACCACGCCATCGCCGTCACCGACGCGGACCGTGGTTTGCTGGAAGAGGTAGAACAGGGGCACAGCGAACGTCTGCGCGTCCGCCTGGCACGGCGAAGCGGCGGGCAGCGGCTGCCTCCAGAAAGCATGACGCCGAGCCAAACTGCGATTCAGTTGGCAATGAAGCAGGGCTCGCCGGTGATCACGGAAGACCTTGCACAGGCGGAGATGAATTTGCAGGCGGCAGCCAGCATCGTGTCGCAAGGATTGCGGGCCGTGGTGGTAATTCCGCTGTATGCCAGCTCGCGCGCGGCAAGCGAAGGCACGGGTGTGGATGTGCGCCGCGGCGATTTTCTAGGCGTGCTGTATCTGGACTCGAAGCGCCCCACAGCCTTTACCAAGCTGGATCGCCAAATCCTGGACGCGCTGGCGGCCGACGCGGCAAGCATTCTGGACAACGCACGGCTGGTGGAGCGCGAACGGGAACGGCAGCGCCTGGAGCAGGAGATTGGCATTGCGCGCGACATTCAACAGGCGTTGTTGCCGAAAAATTTCAAGGATTATCCGCACCTGGCCGTCTCTGGCGTGAATTTTCCGTGCTTGTCTGTTGGAGGAGACTACTTCGATGTGTTTCCTCTGGATGATAAACGGACCGCATTTCTGCTGGCGGACGTAAGCGGAAAAGGACTGGGAGCGGCGCTGGTAACAACGATGTTGCAGGGCGCGCTTTCCGGCATGACCCTGGGAACGGATCCCGCCCGCACGTTTAATCATGTGAACCGCTTCTTGTGCGATCACGTGGAAGTGGGACGCTACGCCACGATGTTCTTCGGAATCCTGGATGAATCCGGGAAGCTGGAGTTCATCAACGCGGGTCATCCCTCGCCCATCTTGATGCGGCAGGGAAGGGCCGAAGAGGCGTTCACCGAAGGATCGTTTCCCGTTGGCCTGGTGCCGGAAGCAGAGTTCGCAACAGCAACGTTGCAACTGGAGCCAAACGACACGCTCTTCCTTTTCAGCGACGGTGTGACGGAAGCGATGGACCCTGACGAACAGCTCTATGGAGTGCCGCGGCTGGTCGGCGTGCTGCAAGGAAAGAACGAGTTGCCGCTAGACGAGATTCAGAAGACGGTACTGGAGTCGGTGGAAAATTTCTCACGCGGCGCGCGCCAGGCGGACGATTTGACCATGCTGGTGGTGCGGTATCGCGCCGTGGGTGCGACGGTGACCGATACGGACGTGTCCGCGGCAAGCGGCGCGGCGGCAAACGACTGAGCGGCACAATAACCAATAACGTAAGCTGCGGGAATTCGGGCGCCCTTCCATCGAGGCGCCCTTTAATTTTAGGGTGCGCACGCAGGCATGGGAGAAGCAGCCGAGGCGAAGTGCATGGGCTCGATTTTTTGAGCGGCAAGGAGTTTGTTCAGGGCCGGGATTGCCTCGGAATTAAGTTTGTCCCAAT
This sequence comes from uncultured Acidobacteriaceae bacterium, assembly GCA_964405585.1. Lineage (GTDB taxonomy): Bacteria > Acidobacteriota > Terriglobia > Acidiferrales > UBA7541 > Acidiferrum. Next base: position 10,853 of record CAYOOS010000029.1, read on the forward strand.
CGGCCAAATCTTTGGCGTAGGCGTTGCAAGCTGCGAGCGCGGCGTTGCGTGCGGATTCCGTGGGGCGCAGGTCGCCGCTCTGAACCATGACGAGGTAGCGGCCCAGGTCGCGACTCACCGCGCCGAAGCCGGGTGCATCGTTGGTGCCGTCTTCGATGGCATCGAGTTGTTTATGAACTTCATTCAATGCGCCCGTCAGTTCCTTCGGAGCACCCGCCGGCAGCAATTTCCCGCGCGCGTCCAACTGTGAATCCAGGTCCGCGGATATTTTGAACGAATTCGCCGCAGCCGCCATCCAAGCGCAGATCTTCAGCGAGAAATCGCGTTGCGCCGCAAAGTCCGCGGCAGGGATGTGAACGCGCGGATCGGGAACAACCTGCAACTTCTGGTTATAAGATTTTCCGCCAACCGTGAGCACGAGCGTGTAGGCTCCGGGAGCGGCGAGGGGTCCCGGGGGCTGAAAACGCGGCGTCTTGCCGGGAATGGCATTGTCGGGAAGGTCGTACTCGATGTAATCGAGCCGCTCGCCAAAATAGCTATAGGGAATCACGGGTGGATCCGGATAGCGGAGATTCCAGGTGAAGCGATTAACGCCGGTTTGCGCGGGAAGGATGGCCGGAGGAGCGAACCAGAATTCCGGAACATTGGCGGGCAGAGAGTTTTCGGGAGTTGGATTGCTGGAGAAATGCCGTATGCGCACACCCTTCTCGTCCAGCACATCGAGAGTGATTTCCTGCTTGGGAGTCGATCCGAGAAAGTAGTAAAGGGTGGCGCCATCCAGGGGATTTTGTGCCGCGGGAATATCCGGCTGCAGAGGCGTGTCTGGATGATTGTCCCAGCGAACGCGAATGGCGGGCTCGGGAGAAAAAAACTGTACAGGCGGAATCCCAGAAGCGGCCTTCCAAAGGGAGTCTGCGGCCTGGCGAAGTGGAGAAATATCGTCGAGGATCCACAAGCCGCGGCCAAACGTGGCGGCAATCAAGTCTGCGCCATGAATGGCCAGGTCGCGCACAGAGGCGGCGGGCAGATTGAGTTGAAGCGGTTTCCACGTGTCGCCAGAATCGGTGGAAATGTAAACGCCGGTTTCCGTTCCAGCAAATAAAAGACCTTTGCGAACGGGATCTTCGCGGACGACGCGGGCAACGGCATCTTCCGGAAGGCCGGCAACAATTTTCTGCCAGGACTGGCCGCCATCGCGCGTGCGAAAAACATAAGGATGGGAATCGCGCCTGGTGATTATGACAGCGTAGGCCACCTTTGGATCGAAGGGCGAAGGCTCGATCACGTTGACAGAAGAACGCGGTGCCAGGCCCGGAGGCGTTACGTCCGTCCAGGAAGTGCCATCATGCGTCACCTGAATCAAGCCGGAAGCAGTGCCAATCCAGATAAGATTGGTGTCCAGAGGCGATGGCGCGATGGACTGAATCGCAGCAGGCGGCGGACGCTGGGCGGAATCTTCGTCCTCAAACAAGGTGTCCTCGCCATCGTCTTTCGAAGGGATGTGGCCGCGGGACATTTCCTGTAGTTTGGACGGGCTCATAACAGATTTGTACGCAAGGTCGCCGCTGATTTCCTTCCAAGTCAGGCCGCTGTCAGTCGTTTTCATCAGGAACTGTGAACCGAAATAAAGCGTGTGCGGATCGCGCGGCGCGAAAACCAGAGGCGTCTCCCAAACGACCTTGTAATTTGACGGAGGCACGAACAGAGTCGCGACTTGTCCCGTGCTGCGATCCAAGCGAACAACCACGCCATACCAGCCGATGGAGTACACGAAATTGGGATTTAGCGGATCGGCAGCAATGAAGCCGCTCTCAAAAGCTCCGCTGGAATACCATTCGCGATAGGTGATGAGGCCGAAGTCTGAGCGATTGGGAACGACGACGGAACCGGAATCCTGCTGCGGTGCGTAAAGATGATACGGGAATTCGTTGTCTGTAGAAACGCGATAGAATTGCCCCGTTGGCTGATTGAACCAGGTATTCCAGGATTTTCCATCGTCCAGCGTGACGACCGCACCCTGATCCGTGCCCATCAGAATGCGCTGGGGATCTTCCGGCGCGATCCATAGAACATGGTCGTCTTCACCACTGGGAGTTCCCTTCCAGGCCGAAAACGTGCGGCCACCATCGGAAGAGTGGTACGTGGTGGTTTGCATCACATAAACAACGTCTGGATTTTTCGTATCGCTGAAGACGCGGCCGAAATATTCGCTGCCGACGACGCGAGGATCTTTGGTGATTTGTTGCCAACTCTGTCCCGCATCGTCGGAACGGAAAAGCCCCTGGTGCATCAGGGCAAAGATGCGTTGACCGGAGAGGCCCGGAGCCACGGAGAGGCCGATGCGACCGCGCTTCAACGGAGGCAAACCCTTATCGGGAAGCGGCGCCCAGGTTTCGCCCGCATCAGTGGATTTGAGGATGGTGGAGTCCAGTCCTTCGAGAGGCTTTTCGCCGGGAGGGGGCTGGAGCTGCCGAACGACGGAATAAATCGTGCGTGAGTCGGAGGAATCGAAACAAAGTTCGGTGGGGCTGGTGTGGTCATCTTGAAAGAAAACTTTGCGCCAGGAGTTGCCGCCATCCGTTGTTTTGTAGATGCCGCGCGACGGGCCGGGTGTGACGTCGCCCACAGCGGCGACGTACACAATGCTGGCATCATGGGGGTCAACCAGGAGGGACGGAATTGTGCGGGAATCGCGAATGCCGATATTTTTCCAGGTGGCTCCCGCATCGGTGGATTTCCAGACGCCATTGCCGGGAGACTGTTCGCCGGTGGCAGCGTAAAGAATGTTGGGATTGGAGGGAGCAACGGCGAGGTCGCCGATGGAAGCAACGTGCGCATCGTCAAATATGGGTCGCCAAGTGGCGCCCGCGTCCGTTGTTTTCCAAATGCCGCCGCCAGGCGTGCCCATATAGTACGTTTTGGGATCGCCGGCGATGCCCGCCACAGCCGTTACGCGTCCGCCCCGGAACGGACCAATCAGGCGCCAGGAGAGCCCGTGAAAGAGTTGCGAGGGATTCTCCTGTGCGAATGCAAGTGCTGCAACGAAGAAGGTGATAATGGCGAGTGCAGCGAATGAAATGAAGATGACGCGGCGATGTCGACTGGGCGAAAACCAATCCATATATTCTCCTGAGAATTGCAAAAGTGTATCACGATACAAGAAATCGCAAAGATCGCGCGCTAATATTCAAGCAGCAAAAGTCATTCGAGGGAATGAAGGGAGCAATTGAGCATGGATATCGCGGAAGTCTTACGGTTTTTGGAGGGCGAGAAATTCGGTGTGCTGGCAACGGCAGCCGAGGATGGCAAACCGGAAGCAGCGCTGATGGGATTTGCGGTCACGCCACAATTGGAGATTATCTTCGACACTGTACGAAGCTTTCGGAAGTATCCGAATCTGAAAAAGAATCCGCGCGTGGCGTGGGTGATCGGGTGCTCTTCGGAAATCTCAGTGCAATACGAAGGGATTGCCGTGGAGCTGGAAGGGGCGGAATTGAAGAGGTACGAAGCCCTCTATGCAAAGAAATATCCCGACAGCACAGGCCGCGACAAGTGGCCGGACCTGACGTACTTCCTTGTGCGGCCCAAATGGGTGCGCTACGGAGATTACACGCCGAACAAAAGGCGGATTGAGGAGCAAACGTTTTAATTAGGCGCGTTTGGCCGCGAGGTGAAAAACTAGAGTTCGCGCAGCGCGGCAACCACGGGACGATTGGCGGCGCGAATGGCCGGGGGAACTCCGCCGATCAGGCCCATGACAAGGGCGAAAATCATGCCGACGCCGAGCAGCGCGGGAGTGACGCTGAAGGCGAAGGCCATGTGCGAGAAAGTCTGGAAGTTCATGGCTCCCGTGGTTACGCCATTGAGACGGAGGGCGGCCAGGCAACCGATCACCCCACCGATAAAGGCGATGAGCAGCGCCTCGAAGATGAATGACAACACCACGCTTGCGGAACCAAATCCGATTGCGCGGATAGTGGCGATCTCGCGAGAGCGTTCGGCAACGGCGGAATACATGCTGTTAAGCGCGCCGAAGACCGCGCCGATCCCCATGACGATGGCAACGAGCGTGCCGAGGACCCTGATGAGCGTGGCGAGGTTTTGCGACTGCTTCGCGTAATAGTCAATTTCGCGGTCCACCTGCACAGTCATGCGAGGATCCGCAGTTAGCGTATCTTTGAACGACTGGAACGCTTCCGGAGAGGCGAGGCGTGCGGTAACGGATTGGAAAATGTAATTGGGGCGCTTATAGACATCGGCGAGCACGCGCGAATCGGCCCAGACTTCGGAATCAAAGGCGCTGCCGCCAGCGTCAAATATCCCCACTACTTTCCAGGTGCCGCCGCCAAATCTGACGGTATTGCCTAATTCCAGACCGGAATACGTGGAAGGAACGTTGCGGCCAACGACGAGTTCACTGAGGCCGGGAGTGATGAAATGGCCCTCGACCACGTGGATATTATTGCGAACTTTCAGCACAGTTTCAGGAACGCCGCGAACCTGGACGTTGGCGTCGGTCCCCGTGGATTTGAGAGGAAAATCGGCGATGACGACAACCTCTGCGGTGACCAGGGGTTGGTTCCCTTCACGAGCGACTTGCGGGGCGTCCTGAATAATCTTGACCTGATCGAGAGTGACCGAGCCGGTCATCTCGCTGGTGGAACCCGCTCGCATGATGATGGCATTTTGCGGCGAACCGGAAGAGACGAGAGTTTTTTCGAAGCCCTTGGCCAAGGCCAGCATGGCGATGAAAACACCCACCGTACCCGCAATGCCGACGACAGCCACAATCGCCGAGACCCAGCGGGCGCGAACGCTGCGCAAGTTATAGATCAATGGCACGGCCATGGTTCATACCCTCCGCAGCGCGTCCACAACGCGCAAATGCATCGCTGAAGCCGCCGGGAGAATTCCGGCCAGGAGTCCTACAAGCACTGCGACCAAAATGCCGAAGATCATCGCGGCGCCGGAGAGATGAAAAAACGGCAGCATGCCGCCCGTGGGATCGCCCCGCAGGGTAAAGAGCTTGCAGAACAAAAGACCCAGTAATCCGCCGGAAAGTGCAATCAGCAGGGATTCGCCGAGAACCATAAGAAGAACAAAGCGGTCCGCGAAACCGATCGCCTTCAAGGTGGCGAGTTCGCCGATACGCTCGCGAACGGAGATGGCCATGGTGTTTCCCGTAACGAGAAGCAACGTGAAGAACACGACGGATCCGATGGCCAGGATGAGGAATTCGATGTTGCCCATCTGCTTGACGAAGCCGGTGGCGAACGCCTTTTCGGTCTCCGTCTTGGTTTCGTCCGGAGAGTTGGCGGTCATTGTGTCAATGGCTTTGGCGACGGGTACGGCGTCGTCGGGCGAATTGAGCTTGACGGTGTACCAGCCCACGGTTCCTTTGGAAAATGTGCGGCGTTCGTCCAGGAATTTGTCGTGAAACCAGAATTGCGATTCGTCGTCGCCTTCCTGGGTCCCTTTGTAAACTCCGTCCAGATTGAATTCCCAGGTCGCATTGCCGAAGATAGTGGCCTTTATGGGGATGCGATCGCCCACCTTCCAGCCGAAGCGCTTTGCCGTGCCGGCGCCCGCGATGGCACCGGTCCGGTCCTGCAGGAAAGTTTTCCATTGATCTGGCGGAACGGCGAGCTCTGGAAAGACCAGGGATTGATTTTCCGGGTCAATTGCAAATTGCGGAAAGAAGTTCTTTTCCTCCTGGTAAACGCCGCCAAACCAGGTGTCGTACGTGACATATTTCACACCCGGGATTTGCAGGAAGCGGTCGCGATAGGAAAAAGGCAAAGGCATGATCAGGGAAACCTTGTTGATGACGATTAAGCGATCGGCTCCGGCAATGTCCACGCCCTGATTGAAGGCGCCACGGACAACGATGAGCAGTCCAAAAAGAAAAAGGGCTACGGCGAACGAGCCGATGGTCAGAGTGGTGCGCAGCTTCTTGCGAAACAGATTAGCGAAGATGAGGGGTAGAAATTTCATCTTAGTGCGCTCCGATAGCCATGCCTTCGACGAGCACGCCCTTATTCAGATGGAGAACGGCTTTGGCGCGTTCGGCCGCGGCAGGGTCGTGGGTCACCATCAGAATCGTTTTGTTGTACTCGGCGCAAAGGCGCGTCAGCAGGTCGAGAATTTCATCCGCGCTCTTGCGGTCCAGGTCGCCGGTAGGCTCGTCGCATAGAAGGAAGGTAGGATCGGCCACGATGGCGCGCGCGATCGCGACACGCTGCTCCTGACCGCCGGAGAGCTGGCGGGGATAATGGTGCATGCGATCGGCAAGCCCGACGATGCCAAGCGAGGCTTCGACGTGAGAACGGCGCTCGGATTTGGAGAGCTTGGTGAGCAGCAGCGGTAACTCCACGTTCTGAAACGCGGTGAGGACGGGGATGAGGTTGTACATCTGAAAAATGAAGCCGACGTGGCGGGCGCGCCAATCGGTGAGCCGCCCACCGGACATATGAGTGATCTCATCGCCGGCAACGGTGATGCTGCCGCGTGTGGGCACGTCCAGGCCGCCGAGCAGATTGAGGAGCGTGCTTTTGCCGGAGCCGCTGGGCCCCATGAAGGCGACGAATTCGCCAGCCGCCACATCCAGATTAAGCCCTTGCAGAACGTCAATCACCTCGCCACCGCGAGTGAACGTTTTGTGCAGATCACGCGCCTGAATCAGGCTATTTGCGCCGCCGCTGCCGTCTACTTTAACCATGAGCCGCTCCTATTTCTTCACCAGGATAGTTTGCCCATCACGCAAGTCCGCCGGGCCTTTTACCACTACATTGTCTCCGGGCACAAGCCCGGCCAGAATCTCCGTATCGCCGCCGAGAGAATTCCCGACGGAAACGGCGCGGCGCTCCAGTCGCTCGCCGTTCACCACGAAAACGACTTTCGCGCTGCCATCGGTGCGAACGGCATCCTGCGGAATCAGCGCCGCAATCGCGGGTTGGTCTGTCTTTTTGCCGGCGGGTGCTTTTTCTTCCAGAAAAGTAACCTTTACGCCCATGTCCGGAAGAATCCGCGGCTGCGTAGCCGGATCGATCAGGTGCACATGATCCGGGGCCGTGAAACTGATGCGAACTTTGACCGTGGCCTTCTGGCGGTCGGCCGTCGGGATGACCGTGCGAACTTTGGAGGGAATCACCCAGTCCGGATAGGCATCCAGGATGGCGTTAACGGGCTGATCGGGTTTGACCCGCGCGATGTACGCTTCATTGACGTCCACTTCGATTTCGTTGGAATGAAGATCGACAATGGTGGCAATGCCGGTGCGCGTGAAACCGCCTCCCGCGGAAATGGGAGAGACCATTTCACCAACCTGGGCATCCTTGGAGACCGCAATGCCGGCAAAAGGCGCGCGGATGGTGCAATTGTCAACCGCCTGTTGCTGTTCGCGGATACGCGCTTCGGAAGCCAGCACCTGCTCTTTTGCCAATTCGATTTTGGCGCGCAGGCTGTCCGCGGTCATCACAGCGGTATCGAGGGCCTGCTGGGTCTGCACACCTTCCTTGACGAGTTGTTGCGCACGGTGGAGCTCGATCTCCGCGTTGCGGAGTTGCACCTGGAAATCGGCGATAGCCGCCTGCGAAGCGTCGCGATCAGCCTTGGCGGAATCCAGGGCTCGGCGGGCATCGGCGTCGTCTAGGGTAGCGAGGAGTTGATTCTCGCTGAGCCGAGTGCCTTCATCGAAGAACACTCCGGTGACGCGGCCCGTAATCTTGGCGGCGATGGTAGCCCGACGCCGCGGAGTGATGTACCCGCTGGCGTTGAGGACGCCGGCCGGGCCTGAGGAAGGCGGGCGGGCGGACGTCACTTCCACCTCAGTCCTTCGATTGCGGTAAGCGGAAGCCGCCGCGGCCACCAGGCCGATGGCAATGACAGCCAGAACAATCCAAAACCAACGCCGGCTAGAGCGCGAATTGGTGCGCTTGGCGTCCGTAATACGCAATGAAGACAAATCCGGCTTCAGCGATGTGGGTGTTGTCGCCATACTGGCGGCGTCTCCTGAACCAAAGGGCTTTCCTACAGAGGATACGTACCCGGATACCTGGAAATTTCGATGAAGAAACCTTCCGTTCGGGTACTTGCCATTTTACCGGGAGAAGGGGGCTTTGGGGAGGAGAATGATTGCCACGGGAACCCGGCTCAAAGGCGCGTGCCATGGTAGAAAAATCGGCCCAGCCCAATGGTAAAGATGAAGTTACCGAAAATGGCGTGGTCCACGCAGGTGAACAAAAGCGATCCGGTGTGCTGGTAGGTGAATGAGAACAGAAGACCCCCGAGAATGCAGAGGGCGACCGCCAGCCAGTTTCCAAAAATAATATGCACAACG
>CAYOOS010000030.1:0-10592 GCA_964405585.1 uncultured Acidobacteriaceae bacterium
ATCATTTCTGCTTAACGCTGTAGGGCCATTCCTAAAGAAGAAGAATACTGGAGAGATCGTGCCCGTCAAGATTGGCGGAACCTTTCGCCATCCGACTTATGGACTGGATTCGAGCCCGTGATTGCAAGGGGCAGTTCGCTATAACTCGCGCCTCATCAAGCCACCTACGATCGGCGCAAATGCGACTGGAGTTGTGATAGTGACGCAATTCTTGACTTCATTTCGCTTCCGGCGGCTCCTGGTCGGTGGGAATTCCGACCAGGTGGCGATAGAACGCAACAGCCCTGTTGATTGAGGAAGACTCGTTTCCCGAGATCAGCGGGTTGGCGTTTTTCCCTGTGCGCACCATGCTGTAGTAGCGCCAGACGGTATCCGATTCGCGATTCAAAAAGTAAATGGACTGCATGTCGCCCGGATGAAGGATAGGTACGAGGAGACGGCGTATCGTGCTGACGTTCTCGACATCGAAGACGAGGCGGTCCGCCGTAGCCTCGGCAATGTGCATCCGATAGGTGGCTTTGCCAGAGATGTTATCAACCTGTTCAAAGTAGAGTATCTGGCCCTCCTTCATCTCATCGGGTGTGAAGTCTTGGCGGCGTTGATCGTGCTGCAAGCCTGTCAGAGCGGAGGCGTTCAGAATTAAGGTTTGCCACCGCTGGTGTGTGGTCGACCAGTAGCGCATGCCCGCGAGTTTTGAAATTGCACCGATCTGACGAAGCAAGCCCTCCGCATGGGAGGCATTGCGAAATCGCGCGACCGTGGTAGTCAACGTCGTAAATCCCACCGCAGCCCAACCCGTGCACGCGGGTGGTCTCCAATCGCGGCCGAAGTCAGACTTGCTCCATGACTTCACAATGGCCGGATCCTGCAGAGCAGGATAGAGCGGGATGGTTTTTTTTCCACAGGGCGGCTGCGGTCCTAAGTGAGGATCAACAACAATGTTGTGCACCTCTTGCAGCGTGGGGGGAGAAAGCTGGAAGCGACCTGCCTCCTGGGCTGGACACATCGCTGGCAAGACCAGGAGGAGCGCGGAAGAAGTCAGCACATGACGGAACCAGGACAGGCATTTCTTCATCGTTCCCGACCCGACCATTGCGGAAATCGGGTTGGTGCCACCTGCAGGTAAAAGGATGACCGTGATCATAACCCTGAGAGGCTAACGCGATGATTGCTTAAATCCATCAGTTCCCGGAGAAGAGAGTTCCCGGCGGGAACAACCGCGCCAGCAGAGTTGTCCGAAGAGGGAATGGCGGTAACCTGGTAGTCCTTGTATTCAATGGTGAGCACGGCACTACCTCCCAGGCGAGTGTTGCTGGTGCTGCGATTCGACGCCGGGAGCCAGAATTCGGCGACCTTTAGATATACCTGCTCGACCTCGGTGCCCTTGATCCAAAACGAAGGGCTTACCGCAGGCGTTGCTTCAATCCGAGCCAAAGCAAAGTCTTCTGCATCCACCCAGATTTGGCCGCGATAGAGCAATTTGCTCTTGGTGCGGGGTTCAACAGAGAAAATATAGAATGAGCCGCCCGGTGTATTCTCTTCGCTGGCGAGTGTAAAGATGTAGTTCTGGTTGTTGAGGGCTACGCGGCTCTGGTTCTCCGGGATGAGTGCTTCTTTCTCCTTCTGCAACAGTTTCTTGAAGACCTTCTCGATAAGCAGATCGGAACCGCTAGCGGATCGGATGGTAAATTCCACCGTCGCCGGAGAGCGGTATTTCACATCCACAACCATCTCCGCGTCTCTGGAAACTGGAAAGCCTCGGTATTCCAGGCGATACACCCTGGTCCCTTGGATGGCACCCAGTGCCTTGGCCCGTTCAAGGTTTCTCCGGACCATCCTGCTCACGACCTCTTCCCCACTCAGTACAGTAGGAAGCTCAACTGCGGACGCTGCGGGTTGTTGAGCGACCAGCGGCCGCCCAATACCGATGCAAATCAGGATCAGCAAGGTCGAACAGACGGCTTGGTGATGGATTTCCATTGTCAGACTCACGATAGCGCCAATGGTTTTTGGAAAATGTTCACATTGGAACAGGCCATGGCTGACCCTGAAACCTAAAAATCGAATGGGAATTTGACTCCACACCAAGTAGAGAACGTACGTAGTGGCACCAACGGCTGCAACGACACGACCGATATCGCATTGTGTTCCTTTCTGTACAGAAACACTTTTTTCTGGTGACTAACATCTGGGTTGGGATCATCTGCCCCTTATCCGAAGTACGCAGAAGAGAAATGTTCCTTGCAAAAGCAGGAACTGTGCCCTCCCAATTTGTTCGTTGGCGATATCGTCGGGAAAGTCCTGGAACGTCGTGTCCGCGGCAATAGGGACGACGCGGGGCATCGACAGTTCGTGCGGAGACACCGGATGCAAAGGCAGCAAGTGTTCCATCGCCTCGTCACTGTTAGAGATTCCATCTGAAATTCAGCAAAGGAGAAAGACCCATGAAAATGCTCAGATTGTCAGTACCCATACTCACGCTGCTCGGAATCGGGGCCTTGGCCGGCTGTTCCGGATCGCCCAAGAAATCGCCTGACGTTTCCGACAGTATCCGCAAATCGCTCGATCAGGCAGGGTACAAAGACGTTTCCGTCAGTCAAGATCGCGATAAGGGCATCGTCACCCTTGGCGGACAAGTGGCCAGTGAGAACGATAAGGCCCAAGCCGAATCCCTTGCAAGGTCCCAGGCAGGCCCCCAGGTTGTCGCGGATCAGATTGCCGTGATTCCCGTGGGCGCAGAAAAGGAAGCCAAGGCCGTGAACTCCGATCTGGACGCCGGCATCGAGAAGAATTTGGATGCCGCGCTGATCCAAAACAAGATGCACGACAGTGTGAAATACGACGTGAAAAACGGTGTGGTCACGCTGACAGGAGAAGTGAACTCGCAGTCCAAGCGCGACCGTGCGGAGAAAGTGGCCACTGGAGTGCCCAATGTGAAGCAAGTCGTGAATGATCTGCAGGTCAAGGATCAAAAAGCGACTTCATCACAGTAAAAGATGCGAGTCTCGCCGCCCTGAAGAACTGTGCCTTAAGAACATGGCGGGAACCTGCCTAATGAGACTGTCGGGCATGCATTCCTCCATCGGCCCGGGAGTCAAGAATGACTGGTCCGTATTTCCGATCTCCAGCCAGCGACGCATTCACGCGCAGAAAACCTATGCCAGGCCAAAAGACAAATAAAAGTGGCCCCCCTGAACTTAGCCGGGCGGGTGTGGAGGAAACGGCGCTGCCGTCTTCGACCTCACCATCCGAGAAGCTTCTTCGCAGAATAGCGATTCTGCTCTTCATATTGGTGGTGGGATTGCTGACGGTGTTCAGCTACTACGCTAGTTCGATTTGCATCACGGTCATCCTGGCGGCATTTCTCGCGATCCTGTTCGACCCCGTGGTGATCTTACTTGAGAAACTGCATCTGCCGCGAGGTGTCGCCGCGGCGGCCGTTGTGCTCGCAGGCATGGGTCTAATCGGGCTGCTGGGTCACGCGCTTTATGGAAGAGCGACAACCTTTTCGGAAGAACTTCCCGTATATACCGCGAAGATTCAGCAAGCGATTGAGCCAATCAGCCGGAAAATTCAAAAGGTTCAGCAAAGCGCTGGAAGCCTTACGAACGACGTGCAGCCCACTAAAAGAGTTCCCGAGGTTCGCTTGCAGGAATCGCCAAGTTGGCCTGCTTATTTGGTGCGTGGAGCGGGATCCGCGTGGGGAGTCCTAATTATTGCTGGCGTAGTGCCCTTTCTGACTTTCTTCATGCTCTGCAGCAAGGATCAAATGGCCACCCGGATGAGTGCCCTCTTCGGTTCGCGGATCGACTCAGCTCGATTCATCGCGACGCTGAACCACATGGTTCGGGGCTTTGTTGTGGGCAATCTTATCGTCGGATCCGTGATGGCCGTGGCGACCACGCTGGTATTATGGGGTATTGGCATGAAGGGCGCCATAGCGCTGGGAATCGTCAGCGGGCTGTTAAATCTGGTGCCGTTTCTCGGATTGATCTTTTCGCTAGCGCTTCCGATTGCGGCAGCGCTTCTTCAGTTCAACACCCCAGGACCATTTGTCATCATCACTGTAGCGATCCTGCTCCTGCATGTCGTGTCTGCGAATCTCCTGATCCCGAAATTTATAGCTACTCGCGTGAGTATCGGGCCGGTGGCGGCAACAGTTGGGATTCTTTTCTGGGGTTGGTTGTGGGGTGTGATGGGCTTGCTGCTTGCTGTGCCGCTTACCGCGCTCGTCAAGATGGTCGCGGATTTGCATCCGTCCTTATGTCATTTATCCAACATGTTGGCCCTGACGCCGCGCCCGACTCCACGCTGGGTGCGATATGGCGAAACGATTGTGGGGCGAGCGATTCCTTACCTGGGCGGCCGTCCGGGGAGGAACTCCGGTGGGAGCGTGTAAACGGCTGTACGGGCTAGTTCACCGTGATTCGCAAGCTGTGCGACGCTCCCGCGCTGCCTCGTTTGGGATCTACATCAATGAAGCGCACGAATATTCCAGACAGAAGAACCAAGCGGGCCTCGGAGGTACAGCAAGACGATGTTATCTTTTGAGGTTCGCCAAGCTCGCGGATCGAAGCGCTTCATTTACTTTGCCGAGAAGACTCTCTCGCGTGAATGGTTTTTCGAGGAAGATGCCATCCTCAAGAATTTCGTGACTCTCCCCATTGTGTTCCAGGTAGCCGGACATAAAGATTATCCTCATTTCAGGGAGAAGAGTACCAAGTCGCGCAGCTAGTTCCGTTCCTCGCATGTTTGGCATCACCACATCCGTCAACAATGCGCCGATGGAATGGACGCAACCTCTAGCGATCTGGAGCGCTTCAACTCCATCTTTCGCGGCCAGTACAGGGTATCCAGCCGCTTCCAGGAAGTTACTGGCGAGTTCTCGAACTGCGGCATCATCTTCCACCACCATGATCGTGGGTGCCCCCGGCACAGGGCAGAGCGGGGTTTTTTCAGGGGCCGCCAGAACACCTTCTTCTGGAACCCTGGGAAGATACACTTCAAAGCGGCTTCCTTCCCCCGGAGCGGATTCCACCCAAATGAAACCGCCGCTTTGCTTAATAATTCCGTACACGGTCGCAAGCCCTAAACCAGTGCCTTTGCCTACCTCTTTCGTTGTGAAGAAGGGCTCAAAAATCCGCACTTTCGTCTTCGCGTCCATTCCATGGCCGGTATCCGTTGCGGAAAGCAAGACAAAGGAACCCTGCTGAAGACCGGGACGCGTTTGTGCGTACTCTTCATTCACAGTCAGATTGCTAGTCGCGATCGTCAGCTTTCCGCCCTTCGGCATGGCGTCGCAGGCGTTGACGGTCAAATTCAAGAGTACCTGCTCGATTTGTCCCGGGTCGGCCTTCACGCTTCCCAATGCCACCCCCGGCACAAAAACGAATTCGATATCCTCGCGAATCAGGCGAGCCAGAAGTTTGTCCATCTCCGTGACAAGAACATTCACGTCCAGCACTTTCGGTTGCAGTACTTGCCTCCTGCTGAAGGCCAGCAACTGCCGCGTAAGCGAGGCCGCCCGGTCTGCAGCTTTATGGATCTGTTCGCAGCTTCTGTAGGGTGGTTCAGACGTCTTCAGCCAGTCCAGCAATAAGTCGCTGTGACCCTTGATGATGGTCAGCAGATTGTTGAAGTCGTGTGCGACTCCGCCTGCCAGCCGGCCCAGCGCCTCCATTTTTTGCGATTGCCGAAGCTGTTCCTCAAGTTGTTGTCTTTCGGAATCGTTCCTTTGCAGAGTGTGGCGCATGCGATCGAAAGCCTGCGTTACCTCGGCGACCTCACCGCCTCCCTGCACTTCTAATTGAAAGTCGAAATCGCCTTGCTCCAGCGCATGTACACCCTGCACGAGTCTGCCAAGTGGCTTGGTGAACGTGTTGGAGATCAGGAAAGCCAGGAAACCGCCGGCCAGCACGGCAAGAAAGCCAACTCGCAGGAGAAAACGATTGAGGCGTTGCAAAAATGCCATCGTCTCGACGTCGGACCTGAGAACCATCAGGCTCGCTCCGCCGGGCAAATCTGGCGTTAATTCCACCGCACTGGCGAAAAATCGTTCGTTCCCAAGGTACATCTGATCAGGCGTGCTGCCGCTCTGCAATTGAGAGGAAAGTTCCGCTTCCCGATAAGGATCGAGGGTGCTGGCTACCGTGCGCCCTTTATAACGGAGCGCTACTTCGCCGGCTAAAAGGCGGCCCAAATCGCGCACGGCACGATCATCGAGTTCCTGTCCCACAACAACCCTTGCCGGTTGGGCATCTTTTGCCACGTCGCCAGGTCCAATGGGTTGGAGTTCCACTTGATACAGGTGGCCATCGCTGTACCACCAATCGGAACTGCGATTTCTGGCCAAAGAAGAGCGCAAGAGTGCTTCAACGTTTTGTACCGAAAAGCCGGAATGGGTCGTGTGCATGGCAACAATCTTGCCGACAGGGTCGGCAAGGACAATTAAGTCGCTACTAGACGTATCGAACGGATTGTTGGTGGAGTCCGTGAATTCACTGACATCGCTATTGGAAAGAAATGCGGAGGTGGCGAGAAGATCTGCTTTGCGGTTCAATACCACCTGCCGCTGATGTTGCAGGATCTCGAAGATCACCAGAGAGTTGTGAGCACTTGTCGCCAACTCCTGGCGGGCGCGTTCCTGAACCGCATGGCGCACAATAAGCAACGCGACCCAGGTGAGGCCGGCAATCACCAATACCATAGACAACAGGAATTTGGTCCTTAGCCGAAGATTGGAGAGGATTTTTCCCATTCTCACTAAAGACCGCAACGGACTTGCATCTTGCCGAGGCTGGATTGGGTAATCTTAACATTGCCATTGCCCTCGGGAAGCGTAAATGGAACTTCCGTACCCTTTTCATGCACCCAGGGTACTACCGCCAAAAATCTGGGAGACGGGAGCGGCTAGAAGCGGGTGTTCATTCCGGCCGAAGATATGGTCTCGCACGGAGAAGCAGATGGATCTAGCTGGAGCTGGTCGGATTGCTGAAGGCGAAGATCCAGGTTGCGTTAGCTACGCGGAGCGGGATTTTTTCCATTGCAACGGAGGCAGTTCTAAATTGGCGACGCGGCGAAGGTACATCTTAGCATGTTCTGCCGCCCTGTCTTTTCCCTGCTCCATATCATCCACAGATTCGGAAGGTGCAATCCAGTTTTTTGCGTTTACATTGTAAACGGATGCCTGCACACCGAGTGCATTCTGCTCCGAGAACAACCGCAGGTGTTCGCTACCGACTTTGACTTCGGCCCAGACACCTTGATCCAACATCAAGAATCTCCCGAAAAGCGAGATGTTTCCCCTAAGCTTAAGAATGCCCAGTTTATTGCTGAATCTCACTCTACCAAAGGACAAGCCAGCTCCTTGTGGCCCGACGTTTCCTACTCAGTGCGACAGCAACCGATCAGTATGGTCCTGCACACCCTGAGCATTGGGGGCTCAGGGTGGGG
Organism: uncultured Acidobacteriaceae bacterium; assembly: GCA_964405585.1. Classification (GTDB taxonomy): domain Bacteria; phylum Acidobacteriota; class Terriglobia; order Acidiferrales; family UBA7541; genus Acidiferrum. The sequence goes on from CAYOOS010000030.1 coordinate 7,453, forward strand.
GTGGTCAGGTATGTTTAGCTGAAGATTATTTAATTGCAAAGGAGCATACCTCCTATAGACCGACGCGTCTGTACTGGATTGCACAGGTCAGCCGCCGATTCAACCGGAAAGTCGAAGAAAGGCAGTGAGCTATAGATGAGGCTCGCGGCCAATCAAAGAATGGAGGGATCCCACGCGGGAGATAACGCAGTCAGATGGACGGGATGGAAGGGCCTGCCTTACTATCTGGCGATGGCCCGGGCAGGACCGAGCGCGACCGGTTTTCTGGTCATCGAGCAGTGGAGGTGAATGAGCTAAAATCAAATTGGCGACGGGAGAAAGGGTTCGGGCTGTCGAAAATTAGTGTGGCGCTAGGCACAGCTCTTCTTTGTGAATGGTCAACCAAACCAACAAAAAGCCTCCCGGAATACGCCGTCCTTTGATCTCGCGGTAGCGAGGTATTGGAGACATCAACTGGCGGGGAATCTCGTTTCCGGTGATGTTCGATCAACGTCTGAAGGCTTTTGCGATCTAACTGGCCGACTTTGCAGCGGCTGTTTCCAGGAAACCGACCATCGCCTGCTTCAATTGTGAATCCACTTCGTCGGCGATAGTCATCACGTCGAGAAGGACCGTGCTGAAATCCACACTTCCCAGATTGTTTTGCAGAGTATTGAAGATACTCACCTGCAAAATTCTAGACTCTTCCACAACCATGGGGACGCTGTAGCCTTGCCTGCGCCGCAGAACCCCATGCTCGCGTGCAGCATGGGAAAGTGGCGGAATGGCATCGGGAGCGAGGCGCAAGCGCCGCACAAGGTCGCCCAGGAGCAACGGCAGATGACCAGTACGTTCTTTGTATGTCAGCGCAATCGCTGTCAGGTCCTCGGTGTGCTCCACGCGGGACATCCAGTTCCGAATGGTTGCATTTAGGTCACGTTCCAGAATGGCAGCGACTCGTTCTTTGTTTATCGCCGAACGGGCAGCAGGAGCGGAGAGCTTTTTCCGGATGAGTTCAGTAATCTCTGCAAAGCCGATCGGTTTTACAAGGATTTGATCAGCCTGCAGCAGAATGGCAGTCGTGGCCGCTTGAAACGCAGGGTAATTGCTGAGCAAGAGCGTAACCGCGTTGGGCTGCGAATGGCGCATAGCATTGACAACTGTGAACCCATCACAAGCATCCGGCATGAAGAGGTCAGCGAGCAACACGTCAAAGTTTTCAGTGGAAATCAAGCTGAGCGCTTCGTATACGTTAGCTGCCGGAACGACTTCAAAGCCCTCGCATTCCAGGCCTTTCTGGAATACTCTCCGGCTGTTTTCCTCATCATCCGCAAGCAGAATTCTATATTTCTTCATCGTAGGCTCGACCTTTCAAAAGACGGTTGACATGCAAGGAACCAAATTCGGAGGCCATGCCTGAACGCACGTTAATCATCCAGGTCCACTTACCTGAAGTAGAATCTCAAGAGGCCCCTAGCCAAGCCGGGGGATCCCAGATTGATTGCCACTCCGATGGCCGATCAATCCCTGCTATGGCGAGTGAGGAATGCGGATGGATATCGAAAACGCTCGGCGACTGTTAAAAAGCATCCCCAATGATGCGACCGTAGTTGACGTTGGGGGAGGCGCGGCACCGTTTCCCAGGGCAGATTATGTGATTGATGCAATGGCGTACGCGAACCTGGGCGGTGGCAGCGACGGAGACATCCACAAGCAGCTCGGAATCAGCCCGCGATACTCCGAGGATCGCTGGATTCAAATTGATCTGTGTGACCGCCGCCCTTGGCCGGTAGCTGATAAAGCGTTTGATTTTGCCATCTGCTCACATCTGCTGGAAGACATACGCGACCCCATATGGGTTTGCTCCGAATTGCGGAGAATCGCGAAAGCGGGCTATATCGAAGTGCCTTCTCGCGTGGTCGAGCAATCCAAGGGTGTTGAGAATCCGCGCCACGCCGGCTACTACCACCACCGATGGCTCATTACACGAACTCAGAACGGACTGGAGTTCCGGCTCAAGCCACACGTCTTGCATTCAGTTAGAGATGCCATCGTTGCCCACTTGTCGCCCGGACGGCGCATCAACCCTAAGCACGCCATCGTGACTTTGGACTGGGCTAATGACTTCGAAGCGGTGGAAGTTCTTGAGTTTGACGAGAGGAAGGTCATCGGCGAGTTATGTCAGTTCGCAACTGGTGCGCGACGTTTACCAGATCTCACCGTTAAAGTGCCCCTCCCGATGCTCCAATACATCAAGCGCCAAATCTTCTATTGCAGGCTTCGGCTGGGCAGTGCGGGCTAACGATCGAGGAATAAAGTGAACCTACCGACAGTCAGCGTCATCATCCCATACTATCGGGCCAGTCATACCATCGCGCGCGCCGTGGAGAGCGTACTGGGGCAAACTTTTCGTCCGTACGAAATTCTCATCGTTGACGACGGATGCCCGGAGGACGCAGTCCCAGCAACCAAAGGGTTCGGTTCCTCCGTGACCCTGATCCGCAAAACCAACGGCGGAGTAGCGAGTGCACGGAATCTGGGGATAGAGCATGCACAGGGCGAGTGGATCGCTTTTCTCGACGCCGATGATTACTGGGAGCCCTCCAAGCTGGAGCGACAACTGGCCTTTTCGGAAGGCGTGGGAGTGCTTGGTGGCCAGTGGTTTACCGAGGAACTGGGTAAGCCTCGCTACATGGGAAAGGCTTTGGACTCAAGATTCTTGGGCAAAAAATTCAAGCCTGTTGACGCCGAGGCATTCCACGTCGCAATGAACCTCTGGACGGGTGTTCTGCTCGTGCGACGAAAAGACTTGGGCGATCAACGCTTTATTTCGGGCCTGGAGCCGGCCGAGGATCGCGACCTTTGGATCAGGCTGGTTTCATCGACAGCAGTCTATCTGGTACCTGAGCCACTCGCCACGTATACCCAATGGCCAGGCTCCCTTTCCAATAGTGATTCAGATCGTGATTGTACGAGTATGCTCAAGGTTGTGCATCGCCACGCCGCATTACTCGGGCAAAAAGGGGTCCGGGAACAAGAAGCGCTCATATATCGCCGTTGGGCAGGCGAGCAGCTTGCTAGAGGGAAACCGCGATCTGCGCTAGGCCCGGCGGCGCGCCGGCTAGCGATCCAGCCGACATCTCCACAGGCGTGGTGGATAA
>CAYOOS010000030.1:10602-19082 GCA_964405585.1 uncultured Acidobacteriaceae bacterium
AGTCCATAATAGCGTAGGTCTTTCCGGTGCGATTGCCACGACCGCGATTTTTATGCCTTTGCAAGTAAGAACAATCAGGACATGGGATGAACTGGAGGCGATTCGTCCCGCGTGGGAGAGTATTCTGCAAGATGCCGAGGGGCTAACCATATTTTCCACGCTTGAGTGGCTGGGCGCATGGTGGAAGTCGTTCGTAAAAGACAAAGAGCTAGTGGCACCCGTCTTCTTGAATGCGGATGATGAAGTAGTGGGCGTTGTGCCGCTGTATGCAGACTTGATCGAACCGGCGCTTCCCTTTCGCTTAAGACGATTGCGTTTCGTAGGGGATGGCTCGGAAGACTCGGACAATCTTGACCTGATTATCCGGAAGGGTTACCAGGCCGCCTGCACGCAATCCTTCCTCTCCTGGCTGGAATCGAACCCAGAGTGGGATATCTGCGAGTTAAATACCCTTCCATGGGATTCCGCCGCGGTCCCGTCGCTGGTTTCAGATCTGAAGAGTCGCAGGTGGACCTTCCGGCGCCTGGGACGCCCGCGCTCCACGATAGCGCTGCCGGAGACATGGGAAAGTTACCTCAAGCAAACGATCTCGAACAAAGAAAAAACGAAAATTGTTTATTACACAAACCGTTTGCACAAGCATTTTCACGTTTCGATTACCAAGTGTGATGCCACGCAAGCACTGCCTGCATCTCTGGATGCCCTGTTCGGGCTCCACCAAAAACGTTGGCAGATGTTAGGAAAGCCGGGGGCGTTTGCTTCCGCGCAGCGACGTGAACTCTATTACAACATGGCAGCCTCTTTTCTGGAGCGCGGATGGCTGGAATTCTGGATTCTGCAACTGGATGGAAAACCGGCCGCCGCGCAGTATGGCTTCCGATATCGCGACGTTGTTTATTCCCTGCAGGAAGGCTTCGATCCCGCGTATTCGTCCGACCGGGCCGGTTATGTGCTCCGAGCTCAGGTTATTAAAACGCTGATCGGCCAGGGCATCCGGCAATATGATTTTCTCGGGGAAGAAGACCCGAGCAAAAATCGCTGGGGCGCCCAAGTGGAAAGTTATGCAGATATCCATTTTGCCCGGCGTCTGACACAAGGCGCTCTTTATTTGAGAATCGATCAGACGAGCCGCACATTGAAGAGCTGGCTTCGAACAAATCTTCCCGCTCCCGTTCTTAAAGCTATCCGGCGAAGTAGATTAGAGACAAAACGGTAATCGATAGTATGGGGATGTCTACAACTTTTCCCAGTTCAAAATCGATAGCAACTTTTGAAATTTGGAGAGTTCCGCGACTTCCATCAGCCTTTGAAATAAAGCACCGCAACCATCCGCTTGTATAAGTTGGACATCGCACTTCACGCAGAGTCGCCGGTCCGGGTGAATCACTTGCGTTACGGCCTCGAGCAATCCCTTCTGGAAGGCATGACGTGTCAGTTTGCACTTACCAGCAGAGGCAAACTCACGAACTGACTTCGAACTGCTCGCGGGCGCAAACGCGAGGTCGGCATAGCGGAACATATCCAGGTCCTGATCGTTATCACCGATCGCAGCGACGGCCTCACCTTCAGACCTCAAGTATTTCTTCACCCATAACAAACCAGAGCCTTTGCCGATGCCCTTCGGGACGATGGTGGTGTCCGCGCAGGTTGGCAGGAACATCAAACGGTCCAATCGCGAACTCTCAAGGATGCCGCGCACCTCCGCTTCCGACAAACCCTGGGTACCATTTCTCTCGTAACGGAAAGCCCTTACAGCCGTCCGATAATTCGGATCGAGGAATACTCCGGGAAGCGATTGGATTGCCGCTTTACAGCGACTCAATTGCTCGGCAGCCTCCGGCTCAATGAGCGGGAATTCGCTTTGTTTCACGGCATCGACGAATATGCAGCCGGATTCGGCAACCCCGCCGTGAAGACCATAGGCCTCGCAGTATTGCTTGACGTCACTGGCACTGCGCGCGGTGTTGAGAATCACGGAGAATCCATGGCTCTGAAGCCTCGCTAAGGCGATCAGACTGCTGGTCGTCGCTTGAGGAAAATCAAAAACATTCGAATCGAAGACTCCATCGAGGTCAATAAAGATGAGCCGTCGAGTCCATTGCAAGGGGAAGCGATTCGGAAGCAGGGAGGCCGAAAATCGGCTCATCTGGTGAACCAAGAAATTTCGGGCTTGAACGAGCCGGTCGTGCCAGATCATGCGAGCCTCGCCGCGCGTTTCGACATCGAGGGCCGCGGTAGCCAACTCACTTCCCACAGCGCCGTGCACCAGCTTCCAAAGTAGGATTCGCTCCCCGACAGCAGTGTCGCCACTCATCTGGACATAGTGCGCAATCAATTCTTGTTCGTCCTTGGCGGAAAGGCGAAATTCGAAGACAGCACCGGCAAGATCGTAGGCAGGATCAACTATGTATAACTCCGTGCGGCCGAAATTGTGGTGTTCGAAATCAACCTTGCAAAAACCATCTCGTGTTTGGAGCCAATCCTCTGGCTTCATGCGACCGTCTATTAGCGAAGGGGTGCGACACACATACTGCGCGAGAGCCCGATGGAGAGCCGACACTTTCACACTGCCTACGAACGTGCCGTAAGCTCTTTTTAGCGAGTCAATCAGCACACTCCAGCCCGTCCAGCCGTAGCCGGGGCTGATTGCAAAAGTAGGATCCTTGTTCAGGCGCAAGGTGCTCGCGCGTGCGGCAACATAGTCAGCAAGACGTTTGATCGGCGGCCTGGTAGTACTGCCATCAATACATTCGAGCCACTCCATATACACAAGGCCTTCTCGAAGTCCAAGTATTGCGGGAACAAACCCAGCAAGCTGCCTCCCCGCAAAAAAAGCCTGATAACCTAACCAGCCCCAGCCGACGCTCTTTGCAAGAACGCGCCTGTTGACGGGTGGTGCGCCATTTTTTTCCATGCGGACATCAAATACACGCTTGAAGCGGCACTGGAAACCATCCTGAAAATGTTCTTCGAGGCGGCGATTTAGCTCGACAGTGAGGTTGCTCTCGAGGAGCTGAACGTTGTGCCACCCCAGGGATTGGAAATAGCTCGCAAGAAGCGGCTGGACGAAGCTTGGCGCGAGAAGAATGTTCTTGTGAAGGGAGTTCGCCTCCAGCTGAATGAGTTGTACGCCAAGAGTTTCCTCAGTGACGGGAAGGCGCCAATCGGGGCGCGCGGGGTGCATGGCCGCGAGCAGAAAAATTCTGTTGGGTTGCACCCTCCTCTGCCGAAGGAGATGCACCATCAGCCGGAAGGTGTTACCAGTATTCGGAGACTCGTCGATGACGAGGATCTTCACATCCGGCGAATGAAGCGCCCGCAGTGCGGCCTCTTCCCAAGGGGAAATTCCCTTCTTCGGCCGTACGGTGCACCACGTCACTGAGGTCCAGCCAAGCTGCGTTAGTTTGGCCTTCGCTGCTGGAGCGAAATATGCGCCCATCGTTCGTGGACCAATGATCAAGAGGGGGGAATGGCGATCCTCTTGAGAAGCAGCAAATAACTCAGCCAGCGAGAATGCATCTTGATGCGCAAGGTCCTGACTGCGATATCCGGAAGGCAACTGCATCGGCCGATTGAGAAGCGGCCTCGGGAGGCGAGTGGCGAAGCAGTCTTCGATGGATTTCCTCAAATTGTCCAAGTGTTGCGGAGCGGGCTTTCCAGTTCGAGTGAGAAAGTCGCAGATCGCATCGACCTGAGAGGTCCATTTCCCCTCCCACCTTGCTGCGCGCAATTTTTGTGGATAGCTCCAGAGACGATGGACGAAATTGATTAGCTTCTGCGCGGAAAGGACAGGAATTCGCAGGCTGGGAAGTCTTCGGGAAATTTTCGAAAGATCCGGCGGGGTTTTCGCCAGATAGTCGTCAACGGTACAAGTGAGAGCGCAAGCTAGCAGATACAGATTGACTTTGCACTCTTCGACCTGCCAAGGCACGTTGAGCGAGTTCAAGAGGTTGAGAGAGTCACGAAGGTGCTTGAATATGTCGCCTACCGAGAGAACAGGATCGAGCGCCCAATTATAGAATGAGTAAAATTGTTCCTCGAAACCGGCATCGGAATGGGATTCGCCAGGTTCTGAATCAAACACTTGCGTGCTCTCCGAATCAATCACTGATGATTTCGTTGTCATGGTCTAGATGAAATCCAGTGCGCTCCGGACGAAAACTTCGCCAGGCGGAAGTAGAAGCGGCAGATCACACACGTGAAATTGAGGAGGAATTTGGAGTCTGTTGCACCGCGGGCAGAATACCGCGCGAAGGCAACCTTGAATGGAGCGGCGATCCACCGGTGATAAGATCCCGAAGAATCCACCAAAATACGCGAGGATTGTTCCGGGCTTGTGTAAGGGAATAAGGAAGCCACCCGTGACCAAAAGGCACGTAGATGCGCACAGGGACGTCCATTTCACGCGCGACTTTCAAGGCTGGCTTCACCGGAAGGCCCTCCAACAACTCGAGGCAACATGGAGTTCCAACTCGGCGGAGACGCTCGAGTGCATTTCGCGCGAGGACCGGGTCATGTGTTGCCACGGCGACGAAACGCGCGCGGCCCGCTAACCGGTCAATGACGTCTAGATAGCCTTCCCGAGACTTTTTCTCTTGGTGTTGACAGTCCGGCCACTGTCCTTTGACTATCCGAACGTGCAAACCAAGATCCACTGCAATATCTGCGTCAGCGATGCTTCTCACCCACCGGCCAGGCAAAGTGCATCCGAGATTCGGATAGGAACGCGCCGCTCTCGCAATGATGGAAAAAGTTCGCTCGGCTGTTTCGTGCTCCAGGGAGTCGAAATGAACGAGGGTATTCGTGGGCCGCGCTTGCTCCAATACCTCATTGAGCAGTGCCAGGTCATATTTCAGCGGAGGAAGCTTGATGGAAAGATAACAATCCATCTTCTCATTGGCGAGGGTTGCCAGCGCAGACTTGTAGGCATCCACTATCCGTTCTGGTGAATCGCTCTCGATGTTCCAGAAACAAATCGTGGCACCAAAGCCAAGGCCGAAGAGACGCCGACAAGTTCTCATTGCATCGTCGAGCTCGGGTCCAGCAATGTAGGCCCTGACGGCATGCTTCGCTACGGCCTCCCAAGCGGACCACACCATCTTGCTAAGCCTGCGGTTCATTTCTTTTCTCTTTTCACGGCAACTTCAAACCGCCGGCGCACCGCACGGAATGCATCCGCGGCCAAGACAGCCACGCCTCTCACCTTGAAGGGATACGCTCGAATCGTTACACATGGAATCTCATTCTGCGTCCAGATGCGTGTCCAGTTATCAGCGTTACCCAGGAATTCATAGGACACAAGTCCCCTCGAAGCCGCGTAACGTATGGTCTCTGCCATCAGCAACGTTCCGGGCGAGCATCGCGCAAATTCCTGGCGGTATCCTATTTTTAGAAGCCAGAAGGCACGCGCACATTCGAGTGCAAGCTGCATGGCGACAGCTTTGCCGCCAATTCGCAAAAAACAGAGCCGCAAGAAACCCGCCGCGCTAGCCGCAGCCGCATAATGGCGGTAGAACTGACCGCGCAGCTTGTCGTACGCGATCGCGCTCCCGCTGTTGCCCTTCCAGTTTGCAGCCTCAACTTCCAGAGCCTCTTCAAGAAGTGGCGCGAGCTGCGAAGGCGTTGGGGACAGAATCTGATAACTGAGCGGACCGATTTTCTCGGCGTTTCGAACGGATCGGCGCAAATCCGAGCGCCGCCCGCTATTGAGCTGGGTCTCGGGTTTCCGCCAGCCCTGGTGCAACAGGATGCGAGGATACGGGTGAGCGGGACGCAGGAGCACCAGTCCGCGGCCGCGATACGCTTCTTGAATCGCAGTAATGGTAGGCGAACCGGCAGGAATTCTGTCCAGAAAAAGGGGCAAGCCCAGATTGACGAGATTGCGAGCCAGAATTCTTAGAGCTGCGGGATCGGAAAATACCAAATCGGTAGGTTCTCGAAGCATTTTGACTCCGAGAAGTTCCAGCCGGCCAAGAATCCCTTTGGTGCGCACAAGCGGCGCTATGGCCCCTGTCTGTGATCCCGTTTTAACGACAACGAAATGGAGTTCCCCATCGAGGGGCAAGGTGGCGCGGCAGGATTCGCTCCAAAGACAATGTTGCATCGGGCTCGTGATATCGCTTTCCAGAGTCCGCCAGAACAGAGCGATTTCATCGAGCTGGCGTGAGCCGTCGGTCCGGGCATCCCAGTTCAGATTTCCGCCGTAACGGGTGTTGACGACGGCCGGAACTTGGGCGAGGCGCGCGGATGCACTCCCGTAGCTGAGTTCCCGGGCGTCTCGAGCATGAAGCGCGTCCGGGCGATCTACTCGGAGTGTTGACGCGAGATCTCGAATTAGGCGTAGAGAGAATTCCATGGTCTTGTCAAAGGAATATACCTGCAAATCCGAGGAGAGAGTTAAGCACCCTGAAGCATGATCGGTCGGACGGCTAGTAGACTCCTATTCTGCTTTTACTATAGTCTCTATATGCAAATGCACGGAAAGCGGGAATTGTTAGCACGTGTCTGCTCCCGAACTGGGCTCACCAGAATCCTGGAATCCCTGCCGCAGCGCCGTGCTTTAATTATTCTGAATTACCATCGCCTGGGAAATGCGGACGAGACACCGTTCGACTCGGGTGTATTCTCTGCCACGGCCGAGCAATTTGATTCGCAGATCGCTTTCTTCAAACGCCGTTTTCATATGAGTACTTTAGGGGAAGTGTTCGCCATGATTGGCGGGAATGCCCCAAGAGGAACGAGTGTTCTGATCACTTTCGACGATGGATACCGGGATAACTATACCCTGGCATTTCCAATCCTCCGCGCACATGGTGTGCAGGGCGTGTTCTTCCTGCCCACCGCTTTCATCGGCACCGGGAAACTCCCCTGGTGGGACTTGATTGCCTACATTGTCAAACAAAGTGACAAGAAGCGTATCCACCTCGAATATCCGGAACCTGTGATCCTTGACCTTGAAAACGACGGAAAAAGGTATGCGTGCATGCAAATCCTGCGGCTCTTTACGCAGCCCGCAGTAAAAGATCAGGAGCGCTTCATAGCTGATCTTGAGAAGGCATGCGAAGTTTTGCGCCCTGAGAATGCCACTGAACGCTGTTTCCTGGACTGGCACGAAGCCCGCGAAATGCTACAGCATGGCATGGCGTTCGGCTCGCACACGCACAGGCATGAGATCTTAACTAAGCTTTCGCCCGAGTTGCAGCGGGTAGAAGCTCGCCATTCGCGGGGGATATTGGAACGTGAACTGAAACGGCACATCGATATTCTCGCCTATCCTGTCGGGCTGAAGCATTGTTTCTCCGTCGATACCGTACGAGCTTTGGAACAAGCGGGCTACCGGGCAGCATTTTCGTTTTACGGGGGCTCGAACCGCCCCGGAGTGATGCAGCCATTCGACCTACGACGTTGCAGCGTGGTCGATCAAAGCCATGCTCGTCTCCGGTTCCAAGCAGCCCTCGGGGCGTTCACTGGTACTGGTTGGTTCTGATGTCGCCTCATAAACCGTGCCAAGAATGCGCTTCTGTGATCTGTGGCATGCCTGCGCATTGGATCAATCTACCAATCGAATAACCGGTCTGGGAGGATTCAGCGGTTAGCATGAGCGGCGTCTGCAGTCGGGCTGTGGTCCATGTGCCTTGCTCCGATGGAAGGATATACGCGGTCGACTTGCTCAACTTGTTACGGTCATGGATGTCGCCACCTGGGATGAGGAGACTATCATTCCCACGGACTGAGCGAAAATGAGTGCTCAGATTCAATGAACAAGGCTTTTTTTAAAGGGATTTTCAGTTATTGCTGCCGAGTACTCCCTCCATTGTTTTCAACTCTTACCCATTAGACACAAAGGACACCAAGGGGCAAGAATCGGGCAGCCCCCTCTTTCTGGACTACCGGCCAGATGTACTTGACGCCTCACTCCTGTATTCACTGTAGACAGGAGCGCGTGTCGCAATTCGACACGGAGCTTACGCAAGGGCCGGAGCCAAATGTCGACTGCCAAGCGTCTTCTGCGGACTCAAGAGTTGAGAATTCTCCTTCTCGTTGTGCTGTTGGGAAGCCTCTCCCTTTCAGGATGCGTAGGGAGCGCCAACAGCGCATCCGGCACGAACAGCAATCACAGAACGAATGGCGCATCCGCGTCCCCGTCGATTACTACGCAGCCAGTAAGCGCGGATGTTTCGGCCGGACAAACGGCGACTTTCTCCGTGACAGCGGCGGGCGCGTCTCCGCTCAGTTACCAGTGGCAGAAGAACGGAACTGCGATCAGCGGCGCGAATTCCTGGACGTACACCACTCCGCCCACGACAACTTCCGACAATCGAGCGCTATTCACGGTTGTCGTTTCCAATAGTGCAGGCCGCGCGACCAGCAACACTGCCACTCTCAACGTCTCTGGAGCGACCGCGGGAGTTCCTACGGTCACGACACAGCCAGTAAGCGCGGATGTTTCGGTCGGGCAAACGGCAACTTTCTCGGTGACA